>CAYUNC010000131.1:0-3727 GCA_964445915.1 uncultured Arcobacter sp. | reverse complement strand
AAAATCATCACCTAGATAATGCTCTTTAACTAAATCATTGTTTTTAATTTCAGTAGCTGTTCCTGATGCTAAAATAGATCCTGCTTTCATAACAAATGCATTGTCACATATTTGTAATGTTTCTCTTACATTGTGATCAGTAATTAGTATCCCAATACCATGCTTTGCTAAGTTCGCAATAATATTTTGAATATCTTTTACAGCAATAGGGTCAACACCAGCAAATGGCTCATCTAATAATAAAAATTTAGGGTTTCCAACTAAAGCACGAGCAATTTCTGCTCTTCTTCGTTCACCACCACTTAGATTGATACCTTTTCTATTTCTAATTGGTTCAATATTAAACATCTCTAAAAGCTCTTCTACTCTTTTATATTGTTCTTGTTCTGAATCTATTGATATTTGAGCTGCTAACATTAAGTTGTCTTCCACACTTAAATCTTTAAAAATAGAAGATTCTTGAGGAAGATAACCAATACCTTTTAATGCTCTTTTATGTAAAGGTAAGCTTGTGATATTTTGTCCATCAAGATATATTTCACCATCTGATGGTTGAATTAAACCACAAATAATATAAAAACATGTTGTTTTTCCTGCACCATTTGGTCCTAGAAGTCCAACAACTTCTCCACTTGATACTTCTAAACTAATATCATGTAATATTCGTGTTTTCTTAATAGACTTCTGTAATTGTTTTGCTTCTAGTTTATACACTTATTTTATACTCTCTTTTATCTTTTATCTTTTTTATATCAACTATGAGTATATCAAAACCATACTCTTTTAATATTAATTCTAATTTTTTATCGCCCCATTCTATAAAGTGAATACCATCTTTTTCAAACTCTTCTAACAATCCTAAAGCTATAAACTCATCAAGAGTTTTATTGTAAACATCATAATGATAAATACTATCACCATATATACTTTGTAGTGAAAAAGTAGGGCTAGTTACTTCCTCTTTAATACCTAAACTTTTAACATAATGCTTCACTAAAGTTGTTTTTCCACTTGCTAAATCGCCACGAAGTAAAACAACTATATTTTTATTGTCAATTTTTGACTTTAAATCATCAATAAATAAGTGAATCTCCTCAAGGTTAAAGTTCATTAGAAACTTTAATTATCTCTTCAAGTTTTTTCATAGCTGTACCATTATCAATAACTTTTCTAGCCATTATAATACCCTCATCAATAGAATCAACTTTTCCATCAACCATAAGAGCAACTGCCGTATTTAATAAAACAATATCTTTTTTTGCTCCACTAATACTTCCATCTAAAATACCTTTTGTAATTTTAGAGTTATGCACAGCATCTCCACCTTCAATTTCCTCTTTTGGATATAAGTCAAAACCATATTCTCTAGGGTCAATGATAGATTCAGTTACATTATCTTTTTCAACAAATGCACAATGTGTTACATCACTAATACTTATTTCGTCCATACCATCAGCAGAGCTAACTACCATTGCTCGTTTAGTATTTAATTTTGTTAAAGCTTGAGCAATTTTAGGAACATATTCTTTATCAAATACACCAATTAATTGTTTATGTACTGAAGCTGGATTTGATAGTGGACCTAAGATATTAAAAATCGTTCTATGGTCTATAGATTTTCGTATTGGCATAATATGTTTCATAGCAGGATGATGATTTATAGCAAACATAAATACAAAACCACACTTCTTTAACATCTCAATTTGTTTAGGAACTGTAAGAGTTAGATTTACTCCTAAAGCTTCAAGCATATCAGCACTTCCACTATTGCTTGTGATACTTCTATTTCCATGCTTTGCAACTTTACACTCACAGGCACTTAAAAGAATTGATACTGTTGTTGAGATATTGAAACTATTACTTTTATCTCCACCAGTTCCACAGTTGTCTATAAGTTGACTTTGTAGATCACTTGGTAAAATAACTCTAACCATATGTTCTCTCATAGCTGAAGCTGCTGCTGCTATCTCATCGGATGTTTCGCCTCTATTATAAAGTTCTATTAAATATTGTTTAATATTATTAGTGTCTAATCTATTTTCAAATATATCATCAAATTTTAATCGTGCTTTATTAAACATACATATTCCTCTTGGTGTGATTTTGGTGTTGATTTTGTTTTTGGTATTTGAAGTACTTTAAAAGTATCAGTATATTCAAGATACTTAATACATACTAAGTCATTGACTTTAACCTCTTTTGCTTTTTTACATACTAAGCCATTGATTGTTACAATCTTTTCTTGTAACATATCTTCAGCAACTGCTCGTCTTTTAGTAATATTTACTGCGTTTAAAAATTTATCTATTCTCATAAATATAATTATATCTAATAAATAATTATATCTTAATATTTAGTTAGCTAAAATCCTTTTTTAATAAAACAAAAATAAGGAAAAATTATGTTAAGAGAAAACTATTCACCACTATATTTCTTAAGTGCACTAGGAGCTGGAGGACTTTCGGTATCATTTTTTATGTACCTAATGTTCCTAATACCACATCCAGGTGTTCCAATGACTACATTTGATTTTGCATACCCTGCATTATTAAAAGGTGACTGGTTGTCATTTGTAGCTGCATTTTGTATTGTATTCATTATTGGATTAGGTATTTTACATTTTAAATTATTAATTTGGAATATCAAACAATACAATTTATATAAGAAAACAGAAGAGTTTAAAACTCTAATAAGTACAAATGCAGAAGTTACACTTATGGCATTACCACTAACATTTGCTATGACTATTAATGTATGTTTTGTATTTGGTGCTTTATTTGTACCAGGTCTTTGGACTATTATTGAATATATGTTTCCATTTGCTTTAATTGGTTTTGCTGTTACTGGATATTATGCTTTAAAAATATTTTTAGAATATTTTAACAGATTATTAGTAACTGGTGATTTTGATTTTACAAAAAACAATAACCTTTCTCAAATGCTTTCTATCTTTGCTTTTGCAATGGTAGCTGTTGGTTTTGCAGCACCTGGTGCTATGAGTCATCATATTGAAGTTAATGCTATTGGATTATTTGGTGCTATTTTCTTTAGTGCTATCTCTATTTTGCTATTATTAATTAAATTACTTTTAGGTTTTAAAGGTATGTTTAAACACGGTATTGCACCAGAGGCAAGTCCTAGTTTATGGATTATTATTCCTATTTTAACTTTATTAGGTATTACATTTATTAGAATTAGTTTTGGACTTGACCATCACTTTGATCAAACTTTGGCAAACTCATCTTTATTTACACTTACAAGTAGTGTGATATCACTTCAAATTATCTTTGGACTTATGGGATATAAACTAATGAAATCAATAGGTTACTTTGAAGAATTTGTACATGGAGATAAAAAATCACCAGTAAGTTTTGCACTTATCTGTCCAGGTGTTGCTTTTATGGTATTTGGTATTTTCTTTATTAATTTTGGATTAGCTGCAAATGGTATTGTAGATAAATATTCAATTGCTTACTTCTTATTTTATGTGCCGTTTATCTATATTCAATATAAAACATTAATATATTTCTTCAAATTAAAAAATAAATTCTCAATATAATTTCATATTTTAACTAGGGACTTACCCTAGTTAGAAACACACTCTATCCCATATTTTTCAGCAACTTTTAGATATAATACTCAAAATATTATGTACGGAGAATCAAGTTGAATAAAAAACAAGTTAAAAAAGTAGTACTAGCATATAGTGGTGGATTAGATACATCAG
>CAYUNC010000130.1:0-3728 GCA_964445915.1 uncultured Arcobacter sp. | reverse complement strand
AAGGATTGAGATTTTAGCTAAGTTATGTTTATAGTTTGCTTTAGTAGTGGTTTTTACAGAATGTACTATATGGAAATTTAAAGGCGTTATTTTGACACTTTGTATTATTTAGATGGGTATTTCTGGTTTAAACTAATATTTTAATGTATAAATTTATTATATTTTATTGGAATGTTTTAACTATTTTTGTTATAACTACCTTATTTAAAGGATTTACAGTGATGTATAATAATTGTCTGTTTTAAGTGTTTATTATATATAATCAGTTATACAATAAAGGAGTTATCAACATGAAAGATAAATATGTTACAGCTACAATTAGAGTCGGAATAGAATCAGAAAATAAAGTTGGTTTTTTTGGAGGAGAAAAAGAAATTACCTATATAGGACAATGTGCAATAGGTACATTATCCGATAATATTAATACTACATGCAATGATATGTGCGAAGATGGTTATGATGTAATTTCAATTCTTCCTATAACTAGAGGAAGTTATGGTGGAATTGGAGATAGTAGATATGGGTTCAGTGTAACTGATGGCGTTATTATAACAGCCAAATTAATAGCTTAAAAGATATAACAAATAGTACTAACTAATAAAGTTTTACTTAGTTTTATTTAATATCCCAGTAAAATCTACATATAAAAGTATTGCTATTTTATAAAATTTATGATAAACTAACTATATGAAAAAAGCAAACTTTGAATGGGATGATAATAAAAATAAATCAAATCAGGAAAAACATCATCTTTCATTTGAAAAAGCACAATATGCATTTTCTGATGAAAATAGAATTATTGCAGAAGATTTAGACAATAGCCAAGATGAAAAAAGATATTTTTGTTTTGGTAAAGTTGATAATGAAACTATAACTGTAAGATTTGTTTATAGAAATAATAAAATTAGAATCTTTGGTGCAGGATATTGGAGAAAAGGAAAAAAAATTTATGAAAACAATTAAATACACAGATGAATCAATTGGAGATATGAAAATCATAGAAGATTTTTTACCATCACCAAAAGACTTAATCTTTAAAGAAGAAAATGTAAAAGTTACAATCTCTTTAACAAAAGAAAGTATTGACTTCTTTAAAGCAGAAGCTAAAAAACATCATACACAATATCAAAAAATGATAAGAAATTTATTGGATGTTTATGCAGAAAGTCATAGTCATGGGTTAGCCAACTTATGATAAATGTAGCAATAGTAGGGGCTAGTGGATATACTGGTCTTGAACTTTTAAAGATTTTGATAAATCACCCAACATTCAATATTACTTATGTAGCAAATTCTACAGGAAACTCTACTGTTTCATCTTTACATCCTTGTCTTGATGGGGTATGTGATATGCCTGTGGTTAAAGTAGATGCTAATGAGTTAGCAAAAGTTTCTGATATTGCATTTTTAGCACTTCCACATAAAACATCTATGGGGTTTGCGAAAGAATTATTAGCTTTAGATGTTAAAGTTGTTGATTTAAGTGCTGATTATAGACTAAATCTTGATACTTATGAAGAGTTTTATTGTCCTCATGAAGATAAAGAAAATCTAAAACATTCAGTTTATGGACTTCCTGAATTTTATGAAGAGCAAATAAAAGGTGCTAAACTTATTGCAAATCCAGGTTGTTATCCAACAGCAACTTTACTTGGACTTTTACCTTTTGTACCTTATCTTGACCCTAAAGCAAATATTTTTATAGATGCAAAAAGTGGACTTAGTGGTGCTGGTAAAAAGCTAGCTGATTCAACTACTTTTGTAAATGTTAGTGAAAATATGTTTGCTTACAATCCTTTCAATCATAGACATTCTCCAGAAATAGATGAGAAAGTTTTTGAACTTACTGATATAAAAGCAAATATAAACTTTGTACCAAGTTTGATACCTGTTACTCGTGGTATGTTAGTTAGTATTTTTGTAACTTTAGAAGATGTTTGTGATGCTAAGAAAGTATTAGAAGAGTTTTATGAAAATGATGAGTTTGTAAGAGTTCGTCAAACTCCTGTAAATATAAAAGATACAAGTGGAACAAACTTTTGTGATATTTATGTAGAGCAAAAAGACAATGCTTTATTTATAAATACTTCAATAGATAATCTTCTTCGTGGAGCATCTTCACAAGCAGTTGTAAATGCAAACTTAATGAGTGGACTTGAAGCAAACTGTGGAATATCTAAAATAGCCTATGTACCTTAGGAAAGTTTAGATGTTGGAGTTAAATGAGGATTGTATTTTTGTTGCTGATGCCCATTTTAATTCTAATCGACAAGATTTAAAAGAGTTTCTTTTACAACTTCTAGCAGACAAAATCAAAACTCCACAACTTTTTTTGATGGGTGATATGTTTGATTTTTTATCAAATGAGATAAAGTTTTTCAAAATCCAAAATCAAGAGATAATAGAACTAATAAATCAACTATCACTTAAAATAAACATCATATATCTTGAAGGAAATCACGACTTTAGTATTGAAGAGTTATTCACAAAAGTTCAAGTTATTTCACGACAAAATCAACCCCTACTTTGTAAGTATGAAGACAAAACCATAGCAATTGCACACGGAGATATATATACTCCAACTAGCTACAATATCTATACTTCTATCATACGAAATAGTGCATTTCTTAGCTTTTTAAATCTTATAGATATAAACTTCTGGCTATCAAATAAAATAAACAACTGGCTACTAACAAAAGATATTTGTAACAAATGCCAAGACTTTGATAAGTTTTCAAACAACAGAATAGCTTTGTATCCAAAAGATATAGATATGATAATAGAGGGACATTTTCACTACGGAAATCAACTAAACAACTATATAAATATCCCATCATTAGCTTGTGATAAAAAGTATTTTCAGCTTAATAAAACTTTTCATAGTAGGTCAATGGTATGATTATAGATACAATTGAAGAGCATATTGTTGAATTGGATTCTATGAAAAAGTATCCTGATGAACTTTTTTATATTGGAAATCTTGAACTACTACAAAAACCAAAGATAGCTATCGTGGGATCAAGAAAACCCATACAATATACTTGTAATATGACAGCACAATTATCTCAAAAACTTTCAGATGCAGGGGTAACCATTGTAAGTGGTTCTGCTATGGGTGTTGATGCTATTGCTCACAAAAGTGCTGGATTTGATAATACTATTGCTGTTATGGCAAATGGTTTAGATATATTTTATCCTATGGTAAACAAATCACTAATTCAAAACATTCAATCTCAAGGATTAGTTTTAAGTAAATATAAGGCAGGACAAACAGCTACGAAATATAACTTTGTTCATCGTAATGAAATAGTAGTTGCTTTAGGAAATATTTTGATTATCACACAAGCAGATATAAAAAGTGGAAGTATGAGAAGTGCCGAATATGCAAAAAAAATGGGTAAAGAGATATATGTTCTAACTCATCGAATGATGGATAGTGAGGGTACAAATAAATTACTACAAGATGGCTTAGCAAAACCTATTTATGATATTGATGCTTTTATTGAAAATCTAGGACTACAATTTAAACAAAATCTTAATGAGTTTATGACTTATTGTAATACTATGCCAACTTATGATGAAGCTATCAAACTATATCCTCAAGAAGTTTTTGAGTATGAATTATCTGGTAAAATAAAAATACAAAATGGAATAATTAGCATTTTATAGATAGAATGATATTTATTAAAACAAAGGATACACAATATGTCAAGATGGAGAGATGTAAA
>CAYUNC010000129.1:0-3735 GCA_964445915.1 uncultured Arcobacter sp. | reverse complement strand
ACAAAATCATTTGTAGAAGCTATGAGTGGTGATGCTAAAAAAGATAGTAACTTAATTGGTCAATTTGGTGTTGGTTTTTATTCTGTATTTATGGTAGCTGACAAAGTTGATGTTATTTCTAAAAGAGCTGGTGAAGAGCAAGCTTATAAATGGTCAAGTGATGGAAGTGGAAGTTTTGATTTAGACCCAGTAGTTAAAGATGAAGCTGGTACTGTGATTTATATTAAGATGAAAGAGGAAGAGAAAAGTGAGTTTGTTTCAAAAGCACGAATTGAAACTATTGTAAAAAAATACTCAAATCATATTCCATTTCCAATTTTTCTAAACTACAATGAAGAAGTTACTTCAGAGCTTAGTGAAGAAGATAAAAAAGCTGGAAAAGAAGCTATCACAACAATTGAGAAGAAAAGAGAACAAGCAAATGAAGCAACTGCTCTTTGGTCTCAACCAAAAGCAAAACTAAAAGCTTCTGATTATAATGAATTTTATAAGACAATCTCGCATGATAGTAGTGAGCCAATGGCATATGTACATACAAAAGTTGAGGGTGTAAGTGAATATACAACATTATTTTATATACCTAAAGTTGCACCTATGGATATGTATAGAGTAGATTATCAGCCAGGTGTAAAGCTTTATGTTAAGAGAGTATTTATTACTGATGATGAAAAAGAATTGCTTCCTACATACTTAAGATTTGTAAAAGGTATTATTGATAGTGAAGATTTACCATTAAATGTAAGTAGAGAGATTTTACAAGAAAATAAAGTTATGGCAAATATCAAGCAATCTTCTGTTAAAAAAGTGCTAAGTGAGATTAAGAAACTTTCTAAAAATGAAGAAAAATATAAAGAATTTACTGAGCAATATAATAGAGCATTGAAAGAGGGTGTTTATCAAGACCATGTAAATAAAGATGCAATCTTAGAGCTTGTAAGATATAAATCTACAAATGATAAAGATACTATGACATCACTTGCACAATATAAAGAGAGAGCTTCTACTGAACAAAAAGCAATTTTTTATATTGTTGGTGATGATGAGAGAGTTTTAAGAAGTTCTCCTCTTATGGAAAGTTATAAGAAAAATGATATTGAAGTTCTTATTTTAGATGATAAAGAGATAGATGAAGTTATTACTCCTGCTATTGGTTCTTATCAAGAATGGGATTTAAAAGATATTACATCTTGTGAAGCTCCTAAAACTGAACAATCAGAAGAGGAACAAAAAGAGGTAGAAGCTGAGTTTAAATCTATTGTTGAGAAGATTAAAGAAACTTTAGGTGATGCAGTTTCTGATGTAAAAACTACAACTAGACTTTCTGATTCTCCATCTTGTGTAGTTAAAGACCCAAATGACCCAATGGCTCAAATGGCAGCTATGATGAAATCTATGGGGCAAGAAGTACCAGAATCTGCACCAATTTTAGAGATTAATCCTGACCATAAAATCGTAAAGAGTTTAAATGGTTGTACTGATAATAATATGGTAGAAACTATTTCGTGGTTATTACTTGACCAAGCTAAGATGAGTGAAGGTATCGAGATAAAAGATACTGTTGCATTTACTCAAAGATTAAATGAAGTGATGAGTAAAGCACTTTAATGAATAGTAAATTATTTATATTTATATTAACTGCTTCTATTATCTTCACAGGTTGTGGAGATAGTGCTGAAACAAAAACTCAAACTACAAAAGTTGTAGAGCAAACAAAAACACAAATAGCAGTTGATAAATCAAAAGAAGCTATGAGTGCAATTGGTGATGTTGTTAAGTCAAAAGTACAAGAAGCTAAAGAGATTATAATTACACAATCTCCAAAAGTTAAAGAGATAGTAGAACAAAAGATACAAGATGTTAAAAAAGTTGTAAGTGATAATTTAAAAACTGCTGATACTTTATATAAACCTTGTGCTGGATGTCACGGTGCTAGCTCAGAGAAAAAAGCTCTTGGTAAAAGTGCAGTTGTAAAAGGTTGGAGTGAAGATAAAATATATAATGCATTAGCAGGATATAAAGCTAATACTTATGGTGGGTCTATGAAAGGACTTATGAAAAGTCAAGTTATAAATCTATCTGATAGTCAATTAAAAAGTTTATCTACATATATAGCAAAGTTTTAATTACAAAAATATTTCAATATCTGGTTCGCCAACTATAAACTCTTCTTCCTCGAAGAATTGTCTACAGCTGTCATTCCACTTGAGATATTCTTCTGTATCGTAAGAATACATATCCCCCTCATCATGTGATAAATAAGTAAGACCAGGTATTATGTGAGTACTTTTTATTAGGTTATTTGATTCTTCAAGTGTTGAAGTAAAATCTATTAGTTTTTTATTGTTAAATAATCTAATAGTACCTTCTATAATTTTTGGTAAATAATTTAATGATGTTATCTCATTTCCACCACAAGTAAAATCATGATGCACTATATATGGACAACCTCTTAAGGATTTTAATCCATTTTCTCCAAGTAAAAATTCACCATTTATCTCACCAAATTGAATAGGTAAATATATTATAGGCAATAGATATAAAAAGACATCATTATCTACATCAACAGTTAAGTCTTCATTGATAGTATAGTCTTCTATAAAATGGTCGTCACACCATTGTTTTATATCTTCTTTTGTTTTAAACACTTTATCTCTCTAATCTTTCAATTTGTTTGACAGCATTTTTCATTGCTGTTGTTATCTTTAATAATTCTTTTTTAGTAATTGTATAAGAAACTATAGCATAAAATAACTTTCCAAATGGTCGTATCCATACACCATTTTGAACACAAATATCTTGTAAAGTTTTAGCATAATTGTCACTTTTTAGTTCAATTACACCAATAGCACCAATATATCTTACATCATTTACAACTTTTGAACTTTTTAAAGGAGATAATTCTTTTTTAAATGTTTTCTCAATTTTCTTAGTTCTCTTTTTCCAAGGACTATTAAGAAGTAAATCAATAGAGGCGTTAGCAACACTACAAGCTAAAGCATTCCCCATAAAAGTAGGTCCATGCATAAGAACTTTTATATCACTTTGTGAGATTGTATCACTTATATTTTGAGATGTTGCCATAGCAGATAAAGTCAGCATACCACCTGTAATACTTTTACCAACAGTCATAATATCAGGAGTAACATCAGCCCAATCACATCCCCACATCTTTCCAGTATGCCCAAATCCAGTAGCTATCTCATCAGCTATAAAAACTAAATCATATTTTGTACAAAGTTTTCTTATTATTTTTAGATATTTTGGTTTATGTATTTTCATACCACCAGCACCTTGAACAATAGGTTCAACTATTATACCTACTATCTCATCTTTGTATTTCTTAATATTTTTCTTTATATCTTTAATACTACTAAAAATATTATTTGGAAGATACTCTCCATATAATGAATGCATACTATTTTCTGGGTCACATACTCCCATACAACCAAGTGTATCTCCATGATAAGCATTATTAAGTGCTATAAACTTTGATACATTTTTACCTTTTGCTTTTTGATATAAAATTGCAGTTTTCAAAGCAACTTCAACAGCAACACTTCCACTATCTGCTAAAAATATACTAGGAAGTTTTGTAAGTTTTGCTAACTTTTCACAAAGAAGTGAAGCAGGCTCATGAGTTAAACCACCAAACATAATATGGGGCATAATTTTTGATTGTTTTTCTAAAGCTTTTATCAAAGTAGGGTGATTGTATCCATGAATTGCACTCCACCA
>CAYUNC010000128.1:0-3739 GCA_964445915.1 uncultured Arcobacter sp. | reverse complement strand
ATTGAAGATTATGAGATAAAAAATAGTTGCTACATAACTTTATATAGTGGTGAGGGGAAAAGTACTATTACTATAGAGCCAACCACAGGATATATACACTAAAAACTATGTTTAACCAAGTTTTAGATAAAATTCTAGTAATAAATTTAAAGATAACTCATATAGTAATATTGACAAGGAAAATAAGTGAAATTTAGCAGACTATTTATACCAACAACAAAAGAAAATCCTAGTGATGCAGTATTGTCATCTCATCAATTTTTAGTACGAGGTGGATTTATAAACCAAGAGGGTGCTGGGCTTTATAACTTTATGCCATTAGGAAAGATTGTCTTAGATAAAATTCGTACAATAGTAAAAGAAGAACTTGACAATGCAGGTTGTAATGAAGTGCAATTAAGTTTTATAACACCTATGTCACTTTGGGATAGAAGTGGTAGAGCTGATGATATGGGTAAAGAGATGCTTAGAATTCAAGATAGGCATGAAACTAACTTTGTATTATCTCCTACAAATGAAGAAGCTATGGTAGAGATGGTTAAAAATAGAGTAAAAAGTTATAAAGATTTACCTGTAAATTTATACCAAATAAATACTAAATTTCGTGATGAAGCAAGACCTAGATATGGGCTTTTAAGAGGTCGTGAATTTTTGATGAAAGATGGTTACTCATTTCATGCATCAAAAGAAGATATGGTTAGAGAATTTAACCTTATGGAAGAAACTTATAAAAAAATATTTACTAGACTTGGACTTGATTTTAGAGTTGTAGATGCTGATTCTGGTGCTATTGGTGGAAATGGAAGTAAAGAGTTTCATGTATTAGCAAATAGTGGAGAAGATACTATCTTAATATGTCAAGATTGTGACTATGGCGCAAATATTGAAACTATTTATAGCAATGAAAGTGAAGTTGATGCATTAAATGAATTGAGTTATGAACAATTACAAGAAAAAGATGTAACTCAAAAATGTTCTTGTGGTGGAAAACTATCATTTAAAAAAGGTATTGAAGCTGGACATATTTTCCAACTTGGAGACAAATACTCTACAGCACTTGAAGCAAACTTTAGTGATGAGAATGGTAAACCAAAAGCTTTTGAGATGGCAACATTTGGAATAGGTATTAGTAGATTAGTTGCATCAGTGATAGAACAAAATCATGATGAATCAGGTTGTATCTGGACATCATCTACAGCACCATTTTTAGTTGATGTACTTGTATCAAATGCTAAAAAAGCCGATGATTTAGAAGCTGGAATGAAAATCTATGAAGAGTTAAAAGAGACTGGAATTAGTGCAATAATAGATGATAGAAATGGAAAAAAAGATACTTATGGTTTTAAAATGGGTGACTTTAAACTTCTTGGTTTCCCTTATGCTGTAGTTGTTGGAAAACAACTTCAAGATGGTATAGTTGAGATTATTGATAGAAAAACTTTAGAAAAAACAGAAGTAAAACTTGATATGGTAGTAGAAACTTTAAAAGGACTAATCTCTTGATATATTTAATTCTTTATATCTTTTTGGAAGTGATGGTTACATCTACTATTTCAGGTGAGATTGGTGGATTGCTTACTTTTGCTGAGATTATTTTTACAATCTTTCTAGGGAGTACAATTTTAAGAACATTTAAATTTGGCTTGATGGAAAGTATTACAAAAGTTAAAAATGGTGAGATGTCACAAGAAGAATTTGTTAAAGGGAGTATTGGAAAAGCAATAGGTGCAATTTTATTAATGTTACCTGGATTTTTTACAGATATTTTAGGGTTATTTTTACAGTTTGGAATTTTTACTATGGTATTTAGTAAGATATTTAAGTTCAAAACTATGCCTAAACCATCAAACAATGCTGGTTACTCACAAGCAAATTATTCTTATAGTGAATTTAATAACTATAATCAAAAAAACAATAAAGGAGATGATGATGTCATTGATGTTGAAGTTATTGACGATACTAAGTCTATTAAGCCTTAGTATTACCAATTTAAGTGCAAAAACTTTAGAAGAGCAACTTATAAAATATGAAAAACAAAGAGTTGCAAGAAATCCAAATGTTAAAATAAATAGTATTAATTTACATTTTAAAAAAGATTTAAAACACGATGGTTGGATAGGTTATGTTTATAATATAAATGTAGAAGTTAAGGGAAAGAAAGTAGATGCAAAAGATACAATCTTTTCAAACGGAAGCCTTATTACTTCTAGCTTAACAAATCTAAAAACAAAAATAGATTATAAAAGATTGATGTATCCAACACTTACTAAAAAGTATTATGATAAAAAGTTTTTAATAGCTGGAAATAGTAATGCTAAACATAAAATGGTAGTTTTTAGTGACCCACTTTGCCCTAATTGTATCAATACAATTCCAGAGTTAATAAATGATGCAAAAAAATATCCTAAGCAAATAGCATTGTATTATATTCATATGCCACTTGATATGCATCCAACAGCAAAAACTTTAGTAAAAGCTTCAATATTAGCACATCATCAAGGTATAAAAGATATAGATTATAAAGTATATACAGCTGAATTTGAAAAAGATTTTGATGCTTATGAAGAGAAAGATGAGCAAAAAGTTTTAGATTTATTTAATAAAAGATTTAAGACAAACTTCACAATGAAACAGATAAATAGTGATGATATAAAAGAAGAATTAAAATACAATGAAAAACTTACTGATGATGCTTTAGTTCAAGGAACTCCTACAGTTTTCTTTGATAATGAGATTGATCCAATGAGAAATAAATATTTAAAATATTTAAAATAAAAGGCAAAAGATGGAAAAACTAATAATAGCAACAAGAGCAAGTGATTTAGCACTTTGGCAAGCATACCATATTAAAGCAAGAATAGAAAAAAGCTTTCCAGGTATTGAAGTAGAGTTAAATAAAATCGTAAGCAATGGTGATAAAATTTTGGATAAACCACTTGCACTTATTGGTGGAAAAGGTCATTTTACTAAAGAGCTTGAAGATGAGATGTTAGCAGGAAATGCACATCTAGCTGTTCATAGTTTAAAAGATGTACCTACATATATTCCAGAAGGTTTAGAACTTTGTGCTATTACACAAAGACAAGACCAAAGTGATGTATTTTTATCTCATAAATATAAAAGTTTAAAAGCACTTCCAAAAGGTGCAGTAGTTGGAACTACAAGTTTAAGAAGAAGAATGCAACTTCTTAAAATGCGACCTGATTTAGTTGTAAAAGATTTAAGAGGAAATGTAAATACACGACTTAGAAAATTAGAAGAGGGTCAATATGATGCTATTATTTTAGCATGGATTGGACTTCATAGATTGGATTTATTAAAAGATATTCCATATACTAAAAAATTAAAATTGAAAAAAATGATACCACCTATGGGTCAAGCAGCACTAGGTATTGAAATAGTTGCTTCAAATGATAAAGTTCGAGAGATAGCTATGAGTTTAAATGATGAAGCAACATTTTTATGTACTAAAATAGAAAGAGATTTTATAGCTAAAATAGGAGCAGGATGTTCAGCTCCAGTTGCTTGTAATGCAACTATTGATGATAGTGTAGTAAATCTTGAAGCTATGATTGGTTACCCAGATGGTACCAATATTGAATGGAAAACAGCAACAGCTTTAATATCACATTGTGATGAATTAGGAACACAATTAGCAACAGATTTTATCAATGGTGGAGCTATGGAAATTCTTGAAAAAGCAGAAAGTTTAGCATTTAAAGATGAGATGCCACAAAGA
>CAYUNC010000127.1:0-3747 GCA_964445915.1 uncultured Arcobacter sp. | reverse complement strand
CTATCAATTATTTCGCCAATTTAAAAATGTCATTTTATTGACATTTTGATTTTGTATAGTTAGGGTATCTTTTAATGCAAGGGAGACCTTTTATTATGCATGAAAAAATTGTCAATAAAATTGGTAGTAGAATTCATCAATTAAGAAGTGTAATCGTTGTTGATAACTATATGGATACTCGTAATTTAGACTTATTGGTACAAAACTTTATGTCAATACAGCAAGTTATAATTAGTAATATAGAAGTTAAAAAAAGCACTAAGTACTTATCTGTTTTGGAAAAGGAAGCCCAATATTATTTAACTAGGTATGCCTAGTTAATTCTGCATCAAAATACAAATCTCACACTCAAGATATCAGTCAAATTATATTAGTGATTACTTTAAATAAAAAAAGCTAGAATAGTACTAATATATTAAAAGGTTACTTATAAAACTGATAAATTTCAAAAACTCATCATTTATTACCATTATCATAACTATATTTATGATTATTATTTTTGTTGGTTACAGCATTGTACATGATACGATTACTCAAAAGCATGAAAAAGAAGTTGGTATGCTTGTATTGGATGTACAAAATAAGAGCGATAAATTAATATCTAAACTTCTCTATCAGTACACTATTCAAAAAGATATATTGATTGAAAAACATAAAGAAGTAGCTTCTTATCTTGAGAAAAACTCCTATGATGTAAATTTAGAAGAGATAAAGAGACGGATAAATAAGGATCATAAAGATGCTCGATATGAGGTTTATATTACAGATAAAAATTTAACTATTAAAAATACAACATACAGATCTGATTTAGGTCTGAATTTGAGTTTTGCAAAACGAGTTTTTGATGAGCACTACGATAAGGGAGTTATTGGTTGCAGTAGCCCAATACTTGCAAAAGAGTTAAAATCTTTTTTAAGTTATAGTGACTCATACTACAGTAAAGATGGTGATTCTCAAGCTGGTGTATTGCAAGTGAGCTATAGTTATTCAGATAGCATAGAACTTTTTCAAAATTTGAAAAACCAGATAGCGTTTTACAACAATAATACAGATTTAAAAGCTTATGTTTTCGTTGATTATGGGTATAAAAATGATTTACCATTGCAGGACACTTTAATATATAAGCCTGAGTTGAAAGAAGTTGAGTTTGCCCTAAAAAATAATGTCGAACTTCTGAAAAAATTAAAAAACAGTACTGAAATTACTAAATCATTTATAGAAAACGGGACTAGATATAAAGCTGTATTTGTCTCTTCTCAAAGTGAGATTATGGATGATATGCAGATTATACATACGATACTAATAGATGAAAGCAAGTTTGTAAATAAGTTGATAAGCTTTAATATTTTGATGCTAATAGTCAGTATTTTAGGAATAGTGGCTATTTTTATTGTTAATAACATAAGAAAAAAAGAGACCCGACTAAGTGAGCAAGATAAATTTATACAAAGTTCTATGCATGAAATCAAAACTCCACTAAGTATTATCACTTTGAATAATGAGTTAAGAGAGTTAGAGTTTGGTCATGATGAGTACTCCATTGAGATAAATAATGCCATTAAGCTTTTAAAAATATCTTATGATGATATGAGTTATGCTATCACAAAGGATGAACTTGGATACGATAGTGAGATAATAGAACTAGATGAGATAATCAGTAATAGGGTTGAGTATTTTCAAACAATTGCAAAAATAACTCAAAAGACAATAACTTTAAAAGTAGATAGTGAGTGTCAAGTTGAAATTTCCAGAGTAGAAATAGTCAGGTTGATAGATAACAACTTGTCAAATGCTATAAAATATGGTGACATTAATAGTAATATCGATATTATTCTTAAAAATAATCTATTGTCGTTCCATAGCAGAGGTAAAATAATTAAAAATATTAGTCATATATTTGACAAATATTATAGAGAAAATGATGTTGTAGGTGGTCACGGACTAGGTCTAAGTATTGTAAGTGATATTGCAAAAAAATATTTAATTCATATTGAACTTGAATCTGACAATGAAAGTGGAACAACTTTCACATATAAATTTAAGTGTCACACAGATGACACTTCCAAAGAGTGAGGTAGAGAGTGAAGATTTTACTTCTTGAAGATAATTTATCTTTAAATAGAGCCATAAAAAAAGTAACAGAGCTAGATAAACATACCACTGTTTCATACATAGATGGTCAAGATGTCCTTGATAACATAGATGATAGGTATGATTTGTATATTTTAGACATAAATGTACCTAATGTAAATGGCTTGGAACTTTTAGATATTATTTATACTAAAAACAATAAATCCAAAGTGATAATAATTAGCTCAAATATTGATATGTACTCCATCCATAAAGCATATAAGTTAGGGTGTATGGATTATCTAAAAAAACCTTTTCACGTAGAAGAGTTAAGGCTGAAAATAGATAAATTAAGTCTACCTGTATCTGATATATTATCAAGTATAAAACTAAAAGAGGGTAGTTCACTTACAAAAAAAGAGAAAGGTTTGTTGTTGATACTTTTGGAGAATGTAAACAGTCCCGTTACTTATGAAATGATTGAAGATAGTGTTTATGAGGGTGGCTCTATGAGTATGGATAGCTTACGGGCTTTAGTTAGAAGAGTTCGATTGAAGTTGGTTGAGGATACTATTGAGAATGTATTAGAAGAAGGATATTTAATATCTGATAATTTGGAGAAATTATGATAAAGATTTTTCCATTACTGTTTGTTGTTTCTTCTTTATCATATGGAATTGAATTGGAGCAAATTACTGTAGAAGATGAGTTTTCAAAAACGTCCATTTTTACGGTTGATGAAGAGACTCAAATAAACAATCAAACTCTCTCAGAAAAGTTATTTAATAGTGTAATCATCAATGAAACTAGTAGCCACACAAATAGCAATGTAATATCGATAAGAGGAAATAGTTTTAGAGCTACAGATTATTATGAAGATGGAGTCCCTCTTTATAAAAATTCAAACGGTTATGTAGACTTATCGATGTATAGAGCTAACAACACCGTTATAAAGATAAACACAGGAGGCTCACAGGGAGTCTACTCTTCATCTGCAAGTGGTGGTGAAATAATATTGGTATCGAAAAAAGTGAAAGATGGATTTCATGCTTCTGTTGATACAACACTCTCTACTAACGATACCTACATGAACCTACACTTGTCTGATAAAACTGATAGTTGGTATTGGAAATTAGATTTAAATGGAATGAAACGCGATTATTATAAACTCTCTAATGATTTTACATATACTACTATACAAGCTTCGCACAAGAGAGTAAACTCAGATAAAGAGCAGTTGGACGGTTCTTTCAAACTTGGCTATTTTATAGATGATTTTTCAGACATTGCTTTTAAAGTATCCCATTTAAAAAGTGAATATGGAAATCCAATACAAGTATATGATGAGCCGTCTAATCCTTTTGATGGCAATGCAGACTATACAAGGGTTGATGAGAAAGAGCTAACAAGCTATTGGTTTTACTATAACTACAAAAAGAGTGATTTAAAGCTTACACTTCGAGCCTATTATGATATCTATAAAGATAAATATCATTTTTATGATTCACCAGACTTTACTACATTAAAGTATGATTCATCTACTTATAATGACTCAAGATTGGGTGCAATCAGTTCACTTGAATACAATTATAGCCCATCGCATAAAGGTACCTTTGCAATAAGGGTAGATAGGGATATACATGAACAGGTTATTGAAAATGACCCTATAAAAATACA
>CAYUNC010000126.1:0-3784 GCA_964445915.1 uncultured Arcobacter sp. | reverse complement strand
AAGATTTTCTTGAGTACTTTTATCATCTTTTATTTCCAAAGCTTTCTCATAAAAATCTTTAGCTTTTTCTAAGTTTTTTTCTTGCACATAACTATTACCTAAATTATGTAATTTCTTATATTCTAAATCTTTATTTTCTGTAGTAATATTATCATAAGTCTCTATAGCTTTTTTATATTGTTTATTTTTATAATATGAATTAGCTAAATTATATTTACTCTCATTTGATTGTTTAACTTTTCCATATTCAACAATAGCATTCTCATAATCTTTATCTTGATAGTTTTGTTTTGCTTTTTGAATACTTTTAAAATCCAACATATTTGCATTAGTACTTGTAGGACTAAAAGATAAACAAACAATCATTCCTAATACTAAAGATTGTTGTTTTCGTCGTGGTAAAGAACTAAAGGCTATTAAAAGAGTAAATATTCCAAATGCCAATGGATAATAAAATAATTCTTCATAAGTAGTTATTTTTTTTGTAGATAACTCCTCTTTTTTTGATTCTTTTTTGATTTTATTTAAAATAGCTTCTACATCTGAAGATGCCAAACTATAGTTTATATAGCCCCCTCCACTTTTTAGAGCAAGATTTTTTATACTTAAGTTTAGAGATACTGTAACAATATTATTTTTATTATCTGTTAAATATCCATCTTTAGTAGGTATTGGTGCACCTTGTTTAGTAGCTAATCCAACCGTATATATAACAATATCATTTTCTTGTGCAAACTCTAACTCTTTTGTATATTCATTACTATTACCACCATCACTTAAGATTATTAGATTTTTTACTTTATAATCTTCAAGCATTTGTTTTGTAGCATCTAAGACAGCTAAAATATTTGAACCATTAGGAAAGTTAAGATTTGTATCAAGATTGTCAATAATATATCTTAATGATGTAAAATCTTCAGTAACAGGAGATAATATATATGAATCTTTAGCAAATAAGATTATACCTATAGTTGTATCTTTTGAGAACTCAACTATATGTTTTAATTTTTCTTTTGCTAATAACAATCTTGAAGGATATATATCTGTTGCCCACATTGATTTTGATACATCAAGTGCTATAACTATAGGGATAAGTTTTTGTTTTATATTTTGCTCTTTCATATCCATTACTGGACGAGCAAGGGCAATAACAAATGATATTAAAGTTAAAAAGAATATGATATTTCTAGTAGTTTTTCCAATAGAGTTATTGTTTACAAAAAGTTTATCTAAAATATTACTATCAAAAAATCTTTCCATATTATTTTTATTTGTAGATAACAAAAATATTAGTATTCCAAGAACAACTAATAAAAATAATACATTTGGATATAAAAATTGCATACTTTACCTAAACTTATATATTAAAAAAGGCAAGTACCAAAAAGATACTTGCCTTTTATATTCTTAATTAATGAATTAGAATTTTCTTAATTCTTTAATTTTTGCAGCTTTACCAGTTAAATCTCTTAAGTAATGTAACTTAGCTCTTCTGATTTTACCTCTTCTTAATACTTCAATAGATTTTAAACTATCAGAATATAAAGGAAAAATTCTTTCAACACCAACACTATTAGCACCAATTTTTCTAACAGTAAAAGTTCTAGAAGTTCCAGAACCTCTTAAAGCAATAACAATTCCTTCATAGTTCTGAACTCTCTTCTTTTCACCCTCTTTAATTTCAACACCAAGTCTAACTGTATCACCAGCTCTAAATTGTGGAGCTACTTTTTCACCAATTTGTGCTTTTTCAAAAGCATCAATATATCTATTTCTCATTGTTTTTTCCTTTTTTCTGGCGTTTAGTCAAAACTAAAGAGGCCCCTTTTTATGGTCTATAGTACTTAGTTTTGCACATAGACAGTTTGTTTTTTAAGTCGGTTATTTTACTGTGATTACCCTTTAAGTATTCTGAAGGCACAGACAAATCCTTATAATTTATTGGTTTTGCAAAAGATGGTGCTTCCAAAAGACCATTATCATTGTAACTTTCATCTTCTAAAGAGTCTTGATTTCCCAAAACTTTATCAACATTTCGCGAGATTGCATCAGCCATAACCAAAGATGGCAACTCACCACCTGTCAAAATATATTCACCAACACTAAAAACTTCATTTGCATAAGTTTCTATAACTCGCTCATCAATCCCCTCATATCTTCCACTCACAAAAACAACATTCTTTTTCTTTGCTAATCTTTTTGCATCTTTTTGATTAAATGGTTTTGCTGCTGCTAAAGGAAATATTATATAAGCATCAGGGTATTTTGATTTTATATCATCAATACAATCAAAAAGAGGCTGTGTAGTAAGAAGCTGACCTGCCCCACCACCACACAATGTATCATCAACTTTTTTGTGTTTGTTAGTTGTATAATCTCGTGGATTAAAAAAGTCATAACTTAAAAGTTTTTTTTCAATTGCTATTTTTAAAATAGAATCTTTAAAATAAAAATCTATTAAATTTGGAAATAATGTTATAAAAGTAAAATTCATTTTGTATTGTATCTAATATTCTATATAGTATATTTAAAATGTATGATATTGAGCTAAATTCAGGCTGAATGATATATAATATTTTAATATAAAGTAGTAATAGGAATAACAGTATGCCAAAATACTTAGTAAAATTTGTAGAAGAACAATATATGCCAAACTTCCAAAATCTAAATAATTATAGTATAAGACTAGGCTCATTTCTAGACTATAAAATAACTGAGGATTTAAAACGGCAAGATGGAAGCGAAGGGCAAAGAGGTCTTCAATTGACAATAAAAAAACCATGTAGTAAATTAGATGAGTTTATTACAAAAGGTGACTTGCAAATGCCACAATATACAAAAAATGAATTAAATGAAAAAGGTAATTTTATACCAGAAGTTAATATTATGGATCATGAGCATTTAGAAAATTTTAATACTTGGCTTTTTTCTTGTTCTATTGTAGATAATATAGAAGATATTGAAAAAATAAAAGATAAATTTAATGCAGATAATTATTATTTTATATCTGATATTGATAAATTTATTAATATAATTCAGCATTCACTATCAAAGGATTTACAAAACTATCCATATAATGAAAGTGGAAAACCAAGGATTCAATATCCTAAAGGAAATAATGTTTATCTTGATGGATATAAAAATACAGTTACTTACAATTCTGATAGTAAATATATGAATTTTACTTGTAATACGCTAACAGAATATTTAGAAAGTAAAAATACCAGAACAATTAATATGCAACTTTGGTTCAATAAAGGAATAAAGTTTATAGATGAGAAAGAATTTAGATTTATTATCTATCCATCAGCAAATAGAGGTGAAGGTAAATTATATAATATTGATGAAATGAGCTGCTTATTAAATGTCGATTTAAATGATTGCATCTCTAAAACACCTGTTGATATAGATAAATAATAAGATAACAATAGTATGTAGTCACAAATTGTGACTACCTTAAAAATTTAAGATTATCAAGAATTTTATATTCTCTAATTTAACATATGTTTTATCTACCTTTTATAAAAAAAAGAGTATAATCGCACTTATAAAAATAGACAATATATAGAAGGATTATAAATGGAAGGTAGATTATTTACATTTCTAGGCGAGATTGTAGGACACGGTCAAGTACCACACATAGGGGCTCACTTAGCACTTACAGTTATTATAGTATTAATAGTAGCTAAAATGTCAGTTAGTAAAATTCAATTAGTACCATCAGGTATTCAAAATGTTATGGAAACATATTTACAAGGTGTTGTAGGTATTGGTGAAGATAGTA
>CAYUNC010000125.1:0-3888 GCA_964445915.1 uncultured Arcobacter sp. | reverse complement strand
AATCCATACCCCACATATGAAGTTTCTTACCCATAATCAAGTGGTAACCATCAAATATATCAATTGAACTAATTGCACCATAATCAAACTCTTCAAGTAGTTCATATATAACACTTACATCTTTATTTTTATCTTCCAAAATAATAATATATCCAGAATCTCGAATAGATAAAGTGATAAACTTCATAAAGTTTTGCTTATCTTGTTGATCTAAAAGGATATTTGAAATCACACCATAATCATAGTTTGATTTTTTTAATTTTACTCTTAGTTCATTTGAATTTGTAGTTTGGATTGTTGTTACTTCACCATCATATGGTATGACAAAATTATTTAATGATTTTGTTATTTTATCAAACTCCAGATTATAATCTAAAATAGCAATACTTGGAGTTAAATCAAAAAGAGAAGAAAAATCTTTTATCTCTTTTGATAATTCTTGACAAGTGTCAAGTGGCATTTATATACCTAATTGTTTCATTCTATTTTTAGTTAAAAAAAGTTTTTTGTTATCCATAACACCTACACCTTTTTTTACAACCATTTTAGCAATCTTTTTTGCTGTTTTTAAAGAGTGCATTTTATATGTTCCACATTGGTAAACATTTAATTCAGGTATTTCACTCTCTTTATTTACTTTTAGAACATCTTTCATTGCACTTTTTACAGCTTTTGCAACATCTTTTTCGCTAGGAGTTCCTAATACACTCATATAAAAACCAGTTCTACAACCCATAGGTGAACAGTCAATAATCTCAACATCTTTACTATTTAAATGCTCTCTAATAAATCCAGCAAATAAATGTTCTAAAGTATGGATACCTTTTCCACTCATCTTTTGTTTATTTGGCTTACAAATTCTGATATCAAGTACAGTGATAATCTCACCTCTTTTTGTTTTCATTGTTTTTGCAACTCGAACTGCTGGTGCAGTCATCTTAGTATGGTCAACTCTAAAGCTATCTAATAATGGCATATTTGTATCCTTGGTGTTATTTTATTTATTTGGATTATAGCATATTAAATTAACTTAACACTTTAAAATATTATGATAAAATAACCAAAATAACTTATATAGGAAATACAATGCAACATCTTATTACAACTGAAGACTTTACAAATGATGAAGTTTTAAAACTCTTTGAAGATGCCTCATTATTTTCTGATTTACAAACAAATTCGCTTTTAGATGGAAAGCTTATTGTTACATTGTTTTTTGAAAATTCTACTCGTACAAGAAGTAGTTTTGAGATAGCTGCTAAAAGATTAGGTGCTAGTGTTATAAATCTTGAAGTTCAAACAAGCTCAACAAAAAAAGGTGAAACAGTTGAAGATACTGTTGCAAATCTAAATGCTATGAAACCAGATGCTATTATTATACGGCATAAAGATTGTGGTCTTCCTGCTAGTTTGGTTGATTTGGTTGATTGTCCAATTTTAAATGCTGGAGATGGTATGAATGCCCATCCAACACAAGCTTTACTTGACCTTTTTACAATATATGAGCATTTTGACAAAGATATAAATGGGAAAAAGTTAGCAATGGTAGGAGATATAAAAACTTCAAGAGTAGCATCATCAAATCTTCTACTACTTCCTAGATTTGGTATTGAGCCAATTTTGGTTGCTCCTGAACATTTTATGCCTACAAGTGACTTCAAAAAAGTACAATTTTTAGATGAAGTTATTGATGATATAGATATTATTATGAGTTTAAGAACACAGTTAGAGCGACATGATGTTCAGTATTATAAAACTCTTGAGGAGTTTGCGAAAGATTATTGTATCACTAAGGACACCGTAGGAGATAGAGATTTATTATTGCTTCATCCTGGACCTGTAAATAGAAATATAGATATTAGTGATGAGATGCTAAAAGACAAAAGGTCAAAGGTATTGGAGCAAGTTAAGAATGGAGTAGCTATCAGAATGGCTATTTTAAAAAAGTTGATTTTAAAGCAATAACTTGACACTAGAAGAAACACTAAATTTATATGGTTCTAAAAAAGAACCTTTTTTCTTTTGTATCAGTTTTGATATGACAAAATGGGAGGTTCATAACCTCAAAGATTTACCAAAAGATATAAAGTATGAGATAAATGACAACCTAGAAAAATCAACAAAAAAATCTTTATTGGAAAAAACCCCAGTATCCAAAATAGATTATAAAAATAAATTTCTAAAAGTACAAAATGAGATAGAAAATGGCAACACATACCTAACAAATCTAACATCACAAACAAAAATCAAGACAAAATTATCTTTGCTAGAACTTTTTGAGAATTCAAATGCAAAATTCAAACTATATTTTAGAGATAAGTTTATATGTTTTTCACCAGAAAGATTTATAAAATGTAAAGACAATCAAATATCAACATACCCAATGAAAGGTACAATAGATGCTTCAATTCCAAATGCACAAGAGAAAATACTCGAAGATATAAAAGAAAAAGCAGAGCATACTATGGTGGTAGATTTACTAAGAAATGACCTATCAATAGTATCATCAAATGTACAAGTCAAAAAGTTTAGATATTGTGAAACAATAGATGCAGGCGATAAAGAACTTCTCCAAGTAAGCTCAGAAATAACTGGTGATTTAGAAAATGATTGGCAAAAAAATATAGGTACTATTATCACCTCAATCTTACCAGCAGGAAGCATTTCAGGTACTCCAAAAAAACAAACATTAAAGATAATTGACAAGATTGAAGAATATGATAGAGATTTTTTTACAGGAATTTTTGGGATTTTTGATGGTCAAACTTTAGATAGTGCTGTTATGATACGATTTATTGAACAAAATAATAATAAAAATTTAATCTATAAAAGTGGTGGTGGTATCACATCTGATAGTAATATAGACAATGAATATAACGAAATGATTGATAAGGTATATATCCCTTAAATAAGTTGTTTTAAGATATAATGCGATAAATAAAAACATTGGGGTACAAATATGTTAAAAGTTGGAATTTTAGGAAGCACAGGTAGAGTTGGCTCTTTACTTATTGATGATTTAGCTAGTGATGAGTTAGCTTGTGTTGGAGCAGTTCATGTATTTGATGAGCTATCAAAGCCTTTACCTAAAGATGTAGTTGTAACAAATGATATGACTACATTACTTAATTCTTGTGATGTAGTTGTTGATTTTTCAGCACCTACTGCAACTGAAGATTTACTTTCAACTGTTATAAAAAACAAAGCTGGAAAACCATTGGTTATTGCAACAACAGGATTTAGCGAACATCAAAAAAATCTTTTAATCGAAGCTAGTAAAATTGTACCTATCTTATATGCTACAAATATGAGTTTGGGTGTTGCAGTTTTAAATAAACTTGTACATTTGGCATCTCAAACACTTGCTGATTTTGATTGTGAAATAGTTGAGCAACATCATAGACACAAAGTAGATAGCCCAAGTGGAACTGCTTTAACATTAGCAGAACATGCAGCTGATGCGAGAGGACTTGACCTTGATAAAGTAAGAGTTTCTGGACGAGATGGAATTATCGGAGCAAGAACAAAAGATGAGATTGCTGTTATGAGTTTGAGAGGTGGCGATATTGTTGGAAGACATACTGCTGGTTTTTATAACGATGGTGAATTTATAGAGTTAAATCATACAGCAACTTCAAGAAATACTTTTAGTCGTGGAGCTATTAAAGTAGCAAAATGGATAGTAACTCAAGATGCTGATTTATACAGTATCAATGATTGTTTAGGACTATAATATGTGTGCGATAGTAGGAATATATGGAAACGAAGATGCAGCAAAATTAGCATCAGCAGCATTATTTGCAATGCAACACAGAGGTCACGAGGCTACTGGTATTAGTAGTGGTGGAGATGATAGTAAAAAGATTTTTACTGTTAAAAATCGTGGTT
>CAYUNC010000124.1:0-3987 GCA_964445915.1 uncultured Arcobacter sp. | reverse complement strand
TATGCTTAGGAAATTCAGATGCTCATGGAAAAAATATCTCATTTTTTAAAGATCATAATGGGATGAAAATAACTCCATTTTATGATATTGTAAATATTGCATTATATGAGAATGATTATGAAACAGATTTAGCAATGGCAATAAATGATGAGTTTACTATAGATAAAATTACACCTTATGATTTAATAGCGTTTTGTGATGAGATTTCTGTAAATATGAACCAATTTAGATTAATATTTAAAAAAATATCTGGTAAGATTTTGGAAGAGTTGGATAGTGATTTTATTAAAGACTTAAGCGAAAAAGATAAATTTTTTATTGATAAATATATAAGTAATGTTCAAAATAGAATATATATAATAGAAAAAATTATTAGTACTAACTCTGAATTTACTGAATAAAATTTAAGTTATAAAAAATACTACCAAGAATAAAAGAGATATTACTAAACATATAGGGATAATATAGATTGAAATTTAGGAATATAATTAATCTAAAATATTATGATATAATAAGAATAAATATTATAACAACAGGTAGAAAATGAAAATAATACACTTCAGCGATACACACCTAGGATACAACGACTTAGATATCTTAGATGAAAACAATATTAACCAAAGAGAAGCTGATTTTTATGATGCTTTTACTCAGGTTGTAGAACAGATTAAAACTATAAAGCCTGATTATATTATTCATACTGGGGATTTATTTCATAGGGCTAGTCCTTCCAATCGTGCTATTACTTTTGCACTTGAACAATTTAAGATTATAGACTCTTTTGATATTCCATTTATTTTAATTGCTGGAAACCACTCTACACCTCGTACAAATCTTAGTAGTCCAATTCTAAAGATATTTGAGAACTTTGAGAATATTTTTGTGTCTTATAATCAAGAGTATAAAAAAATAGAGTTTGATGATGTTATATTTCATACTTTACCTCATATGAACGATGATACAAAAGCTTTAAGTCAGATAGAACTTTGTGAAGCTAGTGTAGATGATACGAAGAAAAATATTATGATGTTGCATTGTAGTGTTGGTGCTTGGTATTTGATGCAAGAGTTTGGTGAGTGGGTATATCCTACTGATAAAGAGTATATCTTTGAAAATATGGATTATGTTGCACTTGGGCATTGGCATGGGTTTGGAAAAGTTGGAAAGCATGACAATGTTTATTATAGTGGTTCAACAGAACGGACATCTTTAAATGATAAGCGAAACTCTAAAGGTTTTGTTGAATTAGATATTGATGATAAGTTAGTTGTAGAGCATAAAGAGATAAATATACGACCTTTTAAATCTTTTACTATTGATTGTGAAGATTATGAAAATGCTATTGAAGATTTAGAGATAAAAGATATTAAAGATAATATTGTCGAGGTAAAACTTATAAATCTAACCGCAATGCAATCTATAGATATACAAGCTTCAGATATTAAAAAACTTTTTAGTGATGCTATGAGTGTTACAGTAAAGCGAGAGTTTAAAAAGAGTGATGATGAAGGGCAATTATCAGATGTGGAAGCTATATCACTTGAAGTTTCTTTTTTAGAACATATGAAGATTGATAGTGAAGATAAAGAGTATGATAGATTAAAAACTAAAGTTCAAGAGTTATTTAGTCACTATGAAGAGGTGTCAAATGATACTATTTAATCTAAAACTAGAAAACTTCAAAAGATACAAAGAAAAAACTATTGAATTCGGTCAAGGACTTATAGGGATTATTGGTAAAAATGGTAGTGGTAAATCTACTATATTTGAAGCGATACTTTTTGCACTTTATGGGGAACTAAAACAAAGAGGGTGGAAAGATACTATTCGATACTCAAATGCTACAACTAAAGATGTAGTATCAATAGAATTAACTTTTGAATTTGATGGTATGGAATATAAAGTATTAAGAGAGTTTAGAGGTAAGACACTAACTGCAAATGCTAAACTATATAGAAATGGTATATTAGAAGTATCAGGGGCTAGAGAAGTTACTGCATCTATCATATCACTTACAAAGATGTCTAAAGATGCTTTTATCCATACTTTATTTGCTTCACAAAAAGAACTTACAAGTCTTAGTACTCTTAAAAATGAAGATAGAAAGAAGATGATACGAAAACTTCTTGGACTTGAAAAGATTGATTTTATTGAGAAGTTATTACTTGAAAAGAGTACAGATTTAAGAAGAGATATTAAAGCTTCTGTAGAATATCTATTAAGCGATGAAGATATAAAGAAAAATAATGAACAAAAAGCTGAACATACAACTCAAAAAGAGCTTATAGAAAAAGATATAACTGTAAAATCAAAAGAGTTAGATAAAGTAAGAACCCAAGAGATAGCAATACAAAAAGAGTTAAAGCAGATTCAAATTACAAAAGACAATAAGCAAAAACTTTTTAATGAACTTGAACTTATCAAAAACTCAATTAACTCTAATACATTACAACAAACAAAACTAACAAAAGAGTTAGATGATTTAAAACTAAAACAAAATGAATTGAAAAAACTAGAACCTACAAAGAAAGAATACCAAGAGTTAATAGAACAATTAAAAGAGCAAGATAAACTTAAAGAGTATCATCTTAAAAAAGATGGTTTAGAAAAAGAGCTAACTCAATTAAGAGCTCAATATACAAAATCACAAACAGATATAGCAACACTTCAAAAAGAGTGTATTTTGTATGATAAGCTTATGGAAGATGCTAAGAAGTTAGAACAATCTATCAAGACACTACAAGATGAAATTGCATTAAAACTTACAAGTGAAAAAGATATACGAGCAAATATTGCTGGTGAACAAAAAGTTATAGATGATTCAAATAAAAAGATTATGAAGATACAAGATTTAGGTAAAGGTTCAAACTGTCCTACGTGTACAAGACCATTGCTTGAAGAGTATGATAATGTTATAGAATCTTTAAATGCCATAGTTCAAAATACACATAAAGTTAATATAGAAAAGTTTACTAAACAATTAGAGGCTATAGAAGAACAATCAAATAAAATAAAATTACAAAAAGATACTCAAGATAAAGAGTACGCAACACTATCAAGTAAGATAACTATTATTGAGAGTAAGAAAAAAGATTTAGTTTTAGCACAAGAGTATTTTAAAACTGTAGAACAAAAAGGTAAAAAGAATAGACAAGACCTAGATGCTCTAAAGCAATACAATTATGATGAAGCCAAACATAAACAGATGCAAACCAAACAATCTACACTTAAAGAAAAGTATGAGTATATTTTACAGTTAGAAACGATGCTTAAAAGATTTGGTGCTGTTGAGTTGGAGTTAAAAGATATTAAGATAGCTATTAAAACTTTAAATGAACAGTATGATGCTAAAGAGATTGATTGGAAGATGATAAATTATGATGAAACTTTACATAAAACAAAACAAAAATCATATGAAGATACTACAAAATCAAAAGATGAAAAGATAAAAGTATTAAATGATATAAAAGTACAAGTAGCACAAATAGAAGGTGAATTAACAACAATTAAAAAGACACTAGATAACAATGATAAACAACTAAAAAAAGTACAAACTAAAAAAGATGATTTACTAGACTATGACAAAATAAAAGTAAGTCTAGGAGAATTTAAAACAAAGATAAATAGTAAAGTAGCACCTAGAATATCTGCAATAGCATCAGATATGTACGCAACTATTACAAAAGGAAAATACCAACATATAGAAGTAAGCAACGACTTTGACTTTTATATCTATGATGATGGCAAAAAGTATCCTATTGAAAGGTTCAGTGGTGGAGAGATAGACTTAGCAAACTTAGTTTTAAGAATTGCTATATCTAAAACTTTAGCTGAATTAAATGGTGCTAATAGTGTAGGGTTCTTGGCTTTTGATGAGGTATTTGGTAGTCAAGATGAAGTGAGGCGTATGGAGATATTAGAAGCTTTTCATACAATAAAAGAACAGTATCGTCAGATATTTTTGATTAGTCATGAGATGGAGATTAA
>CAYUNC010000123.1:0-3994 GCA_964445915.1 uncultured Arcobacter sp. | reverse complement strand
ATATGTTTAAGAATGTTACCCTAAGTACAGCAAATTATGATGCATTACTAATAGGATGGGCAGCACAACCAGTTAAACCAGGTGTGAATTTTCATGCTGGTAACAGTAAGTATACACCTGGTGGTGCTGCAGAGGCAGCCAGGAATATATTAACAGGACCACCTAACAATTGGACTATAACAGACGGGGGACCTACAATTTTGGTGCATAAGTAATGAAATTACTAGAAGGCAATATGAATAATCTTTTATCATTAATGAATAATAAAAAATTAGGAAGATTTATTTTTTCTATTGATTTTATTAATAATAATGATAAAGAATTTAAAAAAATTATGAGTAAAATGAAAGTACTTCTTGCTGAATATCGGGATGACATTAACTCTATCGAATATTTAGCAATATCTCCATTATTTGAAGTTTGGAACTTTAATGATGGTGATGTCCCTGTTTACATGTTCAAATGTAAATGATATTATATTTTCAAAGGTGAGATGACCGAGATGGATTATGGTACTTGTCTTGAAAACAAGAGATCGTAAAAGATCCGGGGGTTCGAATCCCCCTCTCACCTCCATATAGATAAAATAAAATTTACGTTAATTTTATTAAAAAGGGGATCAATATGGAATTTTTAAAAAATCGTAGAATTGAAATTAATATTGGAAAGACCATTAATATGGGAAACTATGAGTCAGCTCGTATTGACTTTGGGCTGGCCGGCGATATATCAGATATTGCGGATATAAATGAAGAATATAGGGAGATGTACAAATATCTTAATGATATTATTAGTAAAGTAGTAAAACAAATAAAGTCAAAAAATAATGTTTAAGAACATATTTTTTGATAAACATGCAAAGAAAGTTCATCTGTGGGAACAGTATAATGGTAAGAACTTTTATACTGAAGAAAACTGGCTTCCGTATGTTTGGGTTAAATCTAAACATACTGATTATTATAAGGATATTTTTAACAAGTGTGTCACCAAGAAAACATTTAAGAGCTATCAGAAATATTTAGAGTATAACGAAAAATATGGTAATTTGTCTCATGAGAGTGGTCTAAAACCAGAAATTCAGTTTTTGGTGGATAGATATGCTAAAATAAATGATGAAGATATTATACCACCTAAACTGAAAATATATGCAATTGATATTGAAGTTCATTGTGATATAGGGTATCCCAGTGTAGACGAGGCAAAAGATAAAGTTGTATTAATCTCAATAAAGGATTTTTTAAGTGGAAAAATAATAACATTTGGTGAAAAAGAGTATACTGGACAATCCAAACCGTATATAAAATGTGGATCAGAAGAAAAAATTTTTGATAATTTTTACTTATTTCTGCAAAAATACCCACCAGATTTATTAACAGGCTGGAACTGTATCGGTTTTGACCTTCCATATTTAATAAACAGATCAAATAATATTTTCGGTGAAAAAAGATATCAAGAGTTATCACCAATTAAAATCGTTAATATATGGAAATCTAAAAAAGATAAAGGTAGAGATGTCTATAATATAGATATTGCTGGTATATCCATAATAGACTATATGGATTTATACAAACATATGGAAATTTTTCGTTCTAAAAAAATTGAACGATACTCATTGGATTATGTTTCTAACTATGAATTAGGTGAAGGCAAGTTAGATTATGGGAACTTAAATTTATCAGAGCTTTATTATAAAGATTGGAACAAATATGTTGAATATAATAGAAAAGATGTTAATCTAATTAAAAAACTTGATAATAAACTTGGTTATATTGATATGGTTCAAATATTATCTCTTTTAACTAAATGTCCTATGTCTTTCTATAACAAACAAACTTCTCTTGTAGAAGGTGCTATATTAACACATCTTAGAAGAAATAATATGGTAGCTCCACCATTTAAAGGTGGGTTAAATGAACCATTTGAGGCTGCTTACGTTAAAGAACCAAATAAAGGTAGTCATGAATGGGTAGTCGATTTGGATATTACATCACAATATCCAACTATGGTTATTATTTTAAATATGTCGCTAGAAACTTATGTTGGTAGAATACTTAATTTTACAGAAGATGAAATAGTAAATTTAACATTAAATAAAAATTATCCAGATGTAGAAATAGATAATTTTAATAAAACTAAAAAAATAAGTAGTAAAATTTTTAATAATTTAATTAAAAATAAAAAAATATCAATTGCACCGAACGGAGCCATTTTTTCCAATTCAAAACCAGGTATTATGGTTGAAGTAGAAAGACACTTATTTGCTAAAAGAGTTAATTTTAAAAGAAAATTAAAAGAAGAAAAAAAGAAAGATTCAAATTCTGATATTGTAAAAATGTGGAATAATAAACAGAAAGCCATTAAAACTATTCTCAATAGTTTATATGGAGCCACAGCAGTACCGTATTCAAGATATTTCAATATTAATATATCTAAAGCAATTACATCGTCAGCTAGGAAAACAATCAAAGTCGGAGAAATATTTCTTAATGAACTTCTTAATAATCCAAATAATGATATTGTCGAAATTGTTGGTATAAAACCAGTACTTGATAAAAATATTGACTATTGCTTGTACTGTGATACAGATAGTATTTTTTTCAGTGTAAAGAATTTTATTTGTGATAAATTTGGATCTGATTATTGGAATAATTTAAATGATGAAGAAAGAAAAAATATTACCTTAAAAATATCAAGAGTAGTTGAAAAATATGTTAATGAAAAATCCTTTAATGAGATTCAAAAAGGATTTTTTAATTCTATTGTAAATGATTTTAAAATATCTTTTAAACAAGAAGTTATTGCTAAATCAGCACTTTTTATTGCTAAGAAGAAATATGGATTACATATCATAAATGAAGAAGGTGTTGATGTTGATAAATTAGAAATAAAAGGATTAGAAATAGTTAGATCGGATTGTCCAGAAGAAATCAGACCAAGACTGAAAAATATAATGAATGATATACTTAATGGTGTCGATGATAACAGCTTAATGATAACAATTGAGAAGTATAAAAAAGAATTAATGAAACTAAAACCAGAAGAAATTGCTTCTAATATTGGAGTAAATAATATTAATAAATACATAGTAAATGGTAGCACAATAAAAGGAACACCATGGCATATAAAAGGAGTTCATGCTTATAATGTTTTGTTAAAAGAATTGCATATTGAAGATAGATATGAACCGATATTTGACAGCCAAAAAGTGAAAGTAGTTTATGTCAAATATCCAAAACCTTATAAGTATGATTTTGAAGCTATATCTTTTATAAGGTGGCCGAAAGAATTTTATAAAATCGTAAATATAGATTACGAAAAACAAATAAATAAATATTTTCTTAATAAAATTGAAATGTTATTAAAACCTATGAATAAAGAACATTTGTTGTTTACAAAAGGTAAGTTAGTTGGTACATTTTTTTAAGAAAGAGTATTTAGAAAAATGTCAGGGGGAATTAAAAAGTGAAAATAGTAATTAATAAAGCAGCATTACTTAATCAGAATATTGGCAATTGGGATGTGTCTAATGTAACTGATATGAGCTGGATATTTTGTAATACAAGATCATTCAATCAAGATATTGGCAATTGGGATGTGTCTAATGTAACTGATATGAATAACATGTTTTATCATGCAACCTCGTTCAACCAAGATATTGGTAGTTGGGATGTGTCTAATGTAATTAACATGAATAGTATGTTTGAAGATGCAATCTCATTTAACCAATATATAGGTAGATGGAATGTGTCAAAAGTAACTGATATGAGTTGGATGTTTTATAATGCAGCCTCGTTCAACCAAGATATTGGTAGTTGGAATGTGTCTAATGTAACTAATATGGACAGGATGTTCTGTAATGCAAATTTGTTTAACCAAGATATAGGTAGATGGAATGTGTCAAAAGTAATCAGTATGAACGGTATGTTTTGTAATGCAATCTCATTCAACCAAGATATTGGTAGTTGGGATGTGTCTAATGTAGTTGATATGGGCT
>CAYUNC010000122.1:0-4013 GCA_964445915.1 uncultured Arcobacter sp. | reverse complement strand
GTGTATACCAATTTCACCACATCCGCATATGATTATTTATATAAAATAATAAATTAATACTTTAAAATGGGGTAAGTAACCGGAATCGAACCGGCGGCCTTCTGAACCACAACCAGATGCTCTAACCGACTGAGCTATACCTACCATCTGTAATTGTATAATTTATTATTAAGTTGTTAAATATCGTAATATAAATGGTCGGAGTGAGAGGATTCGAACCTCCGACCCCCTGGTCCCAAACCAGGTGCGCTAACCAGGCTGCGCTACACTCCGTTTTATATTGGACGGGAATTATAGCTTAATATGTTTTTATTGTCAAGATTATTTTAGATGAATTATAAAATTCTTTTAGAATTGAATTAGTCCATCAATTGGAGAACTTGCAGTTGCAAATGGTTTCTTTGGAATTCTTCCTGCTTTATATCCCATTCTTCCAGATATTACTGCATGTTTAAAAGCTTCTGCCATTAACATTGGATTTTGTGCTTGAGCGATAGCTGTATTAGCTAAAATTGCATCAGCACCTAACTCCATAGCTATACTTGCATCACTAGCACAGCCAAGTCCTGCATCAACAATAACAGGTACACTTACAGCATCTCTGATAAATGCGATATTGTAAGGATTTTGAATACCAAGACCACTTCCAATAGGTGCAGCTAAAGGCATAATCGCATCAGCTCCAGCATCTTCTAACTTTTTCGCAATTATTGGATCATCTGAAGTATAAGCCATAATTGTAAAACCCTCTTTTTTAAGAACTTCACAAGCTTTAATAGTTGCAATTACATCTGGGTATAAAGTTTTTTTAGCATCTGCAATAACTTCAAGTTTAATAATATCAATTCCAGTAGCTTCTCTCATAAGTCTAAATGTCGTAATAGCTTCTTCAGCCGTAAAACAACCAGCACTATTTGGAAGTAATTTTATATTTGTATCTTTAAAATAGTCAAGTAAATTTTCTTCATTAGGATTCATAATATTTACTCTTCTAATAGCAACAGTTATAAGCTCACTTCCACTTGCTAGTGTCGCATCTCTTGTTGTTTGAAAGCTATCATATTTTCCACTTCCAACTATCAATCTACTATTAAATTCGTAGTTTCCTACTTTTAAAATATTGTCATTCATTTTTGTTCCTTGTATCTTTTAAATTAATATGAGATAATATCTAAATTATCTTTTAAACTTCCAACCATCAGCTTCTAAAATAGCAACAATCTTATCTTTTACATCACCTTGAAGTTCAAGCCATTCATCTTTGATAGCTCCACCACAAGCAAGTTTTTTCTTTAGCAACTTTAGTATATCTTTTTTCTCTTTTTCACTCATATAAAATCTACCAACTAAAGTAACTGGCTTACCTTTTCTTTTCTCAAAAGTAAATACAAGCTGATGTTCTTCTTTGGTTATTTTATCAAACGATTTATTTTTCTCTTTTAACTTTCCAGTATCCCAACTATCTCCACCAAGACTTGAACCCATTTTAAACATTAGTCATCTCCAATTAAAATATCAAGTTGGTCTTGTGGAATTTGTATTGGTTTGCCATTATTTAAATATGCTAACTTTATAGTTGCACTAAATATTTTTTTATCATCTTTATAAATCTCTTGCAAAAGTGTAATAGATAACTTTTTAGTCTGAATTACTTTTGTAGTTACATCCAACATATCAGCAAGTTTTGCACTTCCTAAAAAATCTATATCCATCTTAGTAACCACAAATGAACTATCTCCATCAACAGGCACTAAACCTTTTTCAAAAAATAACTCACTTCTTGCTCTTTCACAAAACTTTAAATAGTTCGCATGATAAACAATCCCGCCTAAGTCTGTATCTTCGTAATATATTCTGATTTGCACTGTGTAAAGCCCTTTCTTATTTTATAGATTATACAATATTCTTATTTCAATATTATTTAACTATAAGAGTTCTTTGTAATAATGATATTATACTTTTTATCTTGACATTAAATGTTAAATGTGTTATACTATGGCTTATATATTCGAACGGGTACTTAGGTATACTGTTTTGACCCTTGGGGTCTTAATTAAGCTTCACTTCGGTGGAGCTTTTTTATTTAAAGCTTTGTATCATTGCTTTTTGTATTTGTCTTCTTATTGGTGTTGGTGTCCACTTTAAAACAATTTTCTTTATTCTTATTTTCTTTTCAATAGTAGTAATATTATCTATTAAAATTGAAGTATCTTTATATAGAAAATGTTTATATTTAGTATGGTCTAATACTACTCTTGATTTATTTTCAAGGTCACCTTCTTTGCATTCTGTTAATGGTACAACTGTAACACTACTGTTTTCTATATTTTTTGATAATACTATAGCCATATGTCTATGTGAAAATTCATTATTTGTATTAATCCCAAATTTATAATTAGAGTTAATATCTACACAATTTAAATCATCAGTAATGTCTTTTTTAGGAATTCCGAATTCAACTTCAACCAAAGCCCATCTATAAAGTTCACTCCATTTTACACTTGCCATAACAAACTAACTCAACAATCCTGCACCATCTATTGCAGTACTTCTATCAAGTGCATATTCTCTTTTTCCATTGATAATATCATATTTCCAAATAGGTGCTGATGCTTTAAAATCTTCTACAAATTCATCTATTAATTCTAATGCAACTCTTCTTTTTGGGCTACAAACTCCTGCTATATATGAGCTTGTATGATTTAGTACATCACCTTTTGAGTGAGCCATAAGAACTATTGCACCTTTTGCTTTTGCTTTTTCTTGCCATGCATCAAACCAAGAGTTTAAAATGGGTTCATATATATCAAAACTTAGTCCATCTATCCCATCTTCATCACGAACAACACCGACAAAAGTTATTATTGCTCCAAAGTTTGAAAGTTTAAAGTCATTGTACCACGCATTCGTAATCTGTTCTACTGGTAAACTACCATCAAAAAGTTGTAAATCTTTCATATTTTATCCACCACAAACAGGAGGAAGTAGAGATATTTTATCACCATCATTTAAAGCTATATTGGTATCTTTTACTAAAATATCATTTATTGCTACTGCACTATTTTGAAGCCATGGAGTTAAACTCTCATCTTTTTTTAATACATCACTTAGTTCTGATAGATTTGATATATCTAAACTCATTGGTGCTTTTCCAATAGGTCCTAAAAATTCAATAGTTACCATATTAACCCTTTTTTTACGAAAATTAGAGTATTATATCAAATTAAAAATAAGGATAAAATTTCTATGATTTTTGCTAAAATTGATTTTGTAAATCTACTGCCATTTTATACTTTCCTTAAAAAAAATATACAATCTTCACAAGTAAAACAAATCATAAATTATAAAAAATCATATCCATCTAAGATAAATAAACAATTCAAAAAACGGCAAATAAATAGTGCTTTTATCTCATCAATAGCTTCAAGAAATTGTAATTGTTTAGATATAGGAATAGTTGCAAAAGATGAAGTTTTATCTGTTCTAGCTTTAAAAGGTGAATTTGAGGAAGATTATCAATCTCAAACATCAAATGCTTTGGCAAAAGTTTTGGATGTAAAAGGGAAGATTTTAATTGGAGATAAGGCACTTCATCATTATTATACAACTAAAGATAAAGATTTTATTGACCTAGCTACTCTTTGGAAAGAAAAGTATAACTTGCCTTTTGTATTTGCTAGACTTTGTACAAATAAACAACATCCATTAGTAGAAAATCTATCTAAAAAGTTTCTAAAAACAAATGTAAAAATCCCACAATATATCTTGAAAAAATACGCTTCAAGAACAAACTTATCAACAAAACAAATCAAAGAATATCTATCAAAAATATCTTACAACATCTCATATAAAGAGAAACGAAGTTTAAAACTATTTTTTAAATTAACAAAACCTACACTTAAATCATAAGCACTATTTAACCGTATTTATATATATATTGTGGTAATATTGCCATAAATAATATTAGAAAAAAGGGTTGTTATGGCTTTAAAAGTTGCTATTAATGGTTTAGG
>CAYUNC010000121.1:0-4062 GCA_964445915.1 uncultured Arcobacter sp. | reverse complement strand
TTGGAAAGATGGTGCTTGGGAAAATGGTACTTGGGAAAATGGTACTTGGATAAAAGGTTATATAAGAACTAAATACGGTGATCTAAAATCAACCAAAAGTCCTAAAGAATATAATGAATATGTCGATAAAAATCCCAAAGCTACTAAAAATGATTTAGAAAGATATTTAAAGTCATAATATTACAATACATTACCAATTAACTAATTATTAAAAAAAAGCAATACTAATTATATTTCTAATAAAAAGGAGGATCGTCATTTTCTCTCTGGTATAAATACCGGAATCTTCATGACGTATATACTAATGAATAAAAACGATCTATACAAGAATGTAAAATCTTTATTTCACCCAACAGCATCTAAAAATATAGATAAATACTTAGAAATAGTAATAAAATCATTATATAAATATAATATAGATTATAAAAAAATGGTATCAATGGCATTAAGCACAATTGCTGCTGAAACTGGTAGATTTGAACCAATATCTGAGTATATATCTAAATATAATACTTCTCCGGGCGGTCATCCTTTTGATTTATATGATAATAAACAATCATTAGGAAATAAGGGATATCCAGACGGATCAAGATTTAAAGGTAGAGGTTTTATTCAATTAACCGGCAGATATAATTATACATACTACGGCAAAAAACTTGGTGTTAATTTAGTGTCAGATCCAGATAAAGCATGTGATCCAAAAATAGCAGCAGATTTACTATCACTGTTTTTAAAAAACAAAGAAGATCTAATATTAAATGCTTTGAATAATAATGATTTAAAGAAAGCCAGACGCTTAGTAAATGGCGGTTATCATGGTTTAACAGTTTTTTCAAAAGTTTACAATAAAAGTATTAAAATTTTACCAGATAAGGATAGTTATTATGAAGAATTTTTTAAAACAGATATCAACAGACCCAAAGAGCAAAGAATACAGTGCAAGTCGAGTTGTATTTCTCGTAACAGCATTGATTTTCACTCCACTGATAATAATTTTAATATCAACAAACAACTTTCCAGCAGATTGGGGAGTGAAACTAATAATAGGAATACTAGGAACTCCAGGAGTAGTATATGGTCTATCTTCATACAGTTCATCAAACAAATCATCAGAAAATAAAGAATAAAGGAGAAAGACGTGTTTTTAACGTTATTTAATTTACTTTTTAGTAAAATAGGAATTGTTTTAGCAGGTATTCTGACCACAATAGGATTCATTCTAAGAATAAGATGGTTAAAAAGAAAAACAAAAATAGCAGAAAATAAAGTTAGTAAAATTGAGATAGAATTAAAAGAAAAAGAAATTGAAGCAGAATACCATGACACAATAAGAGATATAGAAAAAATTAAAGAAAAAAACAACGCAAGTGAATTGGCAGATATAATTAATAAAAGATGGGGTTAAAAAATGAAAACTTTTATATCAGTATTAAGTTTAATTTTTATTACAGGATGTCTTGGTTCTACAAAACTATATATTGAAAAACCTCAATGGCCTGTCCCAGCTCCAAGAAAAGCAATTCCGATGAAAAATTTACAAGGAGAAAATGGTATATGGGAATCCGTTAAAAGTGAATCTAACTGTACCAAATATATATTAGAATTAGAAAAAAGAAACAAAAAATGTGATGCTATAATAGACAAATTAAATAAAAAATAAACTTCAGTACGAGTAAGTTTTATACTTACTCGTACTTATTTTAATTATTATCTTCCATTACGTCTAAAATATCTTTTCTCCAAAAGATCTCATATCCTTTGTTTAGACATTTCTTAGCTAAATCATATAAACCAAGAATACCTATTTTATCCCAAGAAACAAATTCTTGCTTCCAACCATAATCAGTATCACGTCCACTATCAGTTTTAATATACCTAGAATAAACAAGATAATCATCATTAAACAACATATCAACTGTAAAGATAGAATTTATTGATTCATCTAAAATTCTAGATCTAAAAATTACTACTGGATTAAATTCTTTTGGTAATTTTTTCATCACATATACGTCGTGAAAACTTCAGTACTTATGTAGAAGAGAAAACGACGATCCTCCTTTTTATTAGAATAGTTAATATTACTTGTTTGTTATTAGTGAAAATGTAACTAAACCCATTAATAAAACTACCGGAATACTGAATAAGACAAAAAAAGCTAAAACCACCAAATTTAAATCAATCATATTCCCTCCTTTTTTACCAGAAAATACAAAATACACCACTAACATACCAAAAAATTAATCCTGATTAACAGAATGAATTATCCACCAAAACATTGTATTGTTTATTGTCTTTCAAATCTTCTTCAAATAAATGAGCACCTTTTGATATATCATCTAAATTGTATTCAGAACTACCTCTGCCAACTTCAGTGCTTATGTTAACATCAATATATCGATCTTTTTCTTTTATACCAAGTTCACCACTAATTAGCTTTTTAGCAAAAGATTGCAGAATCTTTTTTGTTCTAGAATTAAAATTATTAGCATTTATAGTAATACTATTTTTGTACTTTCTAACTCTTATGAATCCATTTTTGATGACATTTAATATAATATCCTGTCTTGCCTTACCTTCTGTTCCAATTTTTTCATTATATTTTTCATATAATTTTTTTATTTCTTCTTTAGTTATATTAAACTTTTCTGGATTTTCAACAACAAAATCAATATGTTTTTTAACTCCACAATCAATAACTTTTCCATCAGGAGTAATCCAAAAAGCCAACATTGCATTAGATTCATTTATATAAAATTTAAATTTCAATATTATTGCTCCTTTTATTTTATCTAAATAATTTGAAACCACTTAGGTTCATTTTTAAGATAAGCAGTTTTATTAAAACTATTTAATTCTCTTTCTTCTATTGAGAAGAGAAATTTTCTGTCTTTATGAGATCCTTTAACTAAAGAAGAAAAAAAATCTTTAATACTTTCTTTAGCTAGATCCAGACTTTTTCTACCACCAGAAACAAACTTAGTTAATATTTTTCCTATATTATCTCTGGTATCAATCATATAAAAACCAGTGTTATCTTTATAAAGAATTGATTCTTGATTAAATTTAGAACCAATTTCTATCGCCTCCGTTTTAGAAATATTAGGAATAAATAATGATTTTTCATAAACAAATCCACCATCTTCTTTATAACCACCTCTCATTTCAATAAAACCATACCCTTTTTCTCTAATAATATTTTTTAGTTGTCTGTATCTATCATTATTTTCTTTATCAGAATAATCACCTCTTGATGCTGATATGACAGCAAAATTAGTTTTCTTTTCTATATGTAACCAAATTCGACTAAGACTACTTTCAGTTAAATATTCTTTTACTCTCATTATATTTCACTCCCACTAAAATGTTAAGCTCTCACCAAGTTTATTTTTTCGGAACGTAATAGTCAAACTTTTACAACCAACAATACTTACTTTCTATATATTATTTATTCAAAAAATGTCGTTATATTATTCTTTTTAATTTCTGTTTTTTCTTTTACTTTACTGTTAACAAATTTATCTATGGATGTCTTAAACAATGATATAGAATCTTTATTATACAAACAATAAGCTGGATGAATACTTCTAACAACTATAGATTTAAATTTATCAAATAAAATTTCTTCTGTCACTATTGCATTATTTGCTACTGGATTTCCCTCACCTAATAAAGTTCTCATTGCATATTCACCAAAAAGTATAATTTTTTCAGGTTTTAGTATACTTAAAAAATGTTCTATCCACCTAAAACAAGTTCGTATTTGACCAGCTGTTGGTTTTCCATTTTTGTTACCAATAACCGGTCTACAATTTACACTATTTATTATAAAAAAATGTTCCCTTTTTAATCCAAAATCATCAAAAACACTCCAAAGAAATTCTCCTGCTTTTCCACAAAAAGGAATACCATTTTTAACTTCAAATTTTCCTGGTGCTTCACCAATAACACAATATTTTTTATATTTATTTGTAATATATGGTAAACATCTGCCATTTTTGTATAATGGACATAGCATACATTCTTTTATTTTTGATAAATCAATTAACAATAATTCACCTCAAT
>CAYUNC010000120.1:2040-4095 GCA_964445915.1 uncultured Arcobacter sp. | reverse complement strand
TTAAATTTTCTCAACAAATGAAGATAAAATATCTCTTTTATTTCCACTAAAATTGATTTTTAACTTGAACTCTTTACCAGTTTTTACTGATGATATGATTTGTCCTGTACCAAATATCTTGTGTTTTACTGTATCGCCTTTTTTAAAAGCATTTGTTTTTTCTATCGATAGACTACCTTTTATAAGTCCTGATTCGCTTAAAAATCTACTTTTAGTAAGTTGTGTTCTTCTACCTTTGTAAAATCTTGAATGTACAAAACTAATAGTTAGTTCATCACATGCTCGTGTTATTGCAACATATCCAAGTCTTCTTTCCTCTTCTAAGTTTGAACCTTCCCCAACAAGAGGAAAAAAACCTTCCTCCATACCTACAATAAAAATATGAGGATATTCAAGACCTTTACTAGCATGAATACTCATCATTGATACAGCTCCGCCCTCAAGTTTGTCTTGTGCAGACTCCAATGATATCTCATTTAAAAAATCTTCAAGTTTAAGATCTATATTTCTTAAAAAATAATCTCGCAAATGACCATAGAACTCATCAATATTTGTAATTCTATCAGCACCATCAACAATCTTTTCAAAAGATGCTTTAAAATCAAATGTTTCTTCAAACAAATCAATAAATCTCATCTTTGCAGATACTAAAATATCTTGTAAATCATTTATAGATGCCATAAAAACTTTTAATGTACTAGAGTTCTTTTTTCCAACTACTGCAGCTAACTCTTCAGCACTATAATCTTCTATCAAACTAAACATAGACTTACTAGAGGCAACTGATGCTACTTCTATCTTATCAATAGTAGTTTTTCCTATACCTCTTTTTGGTTTATTTATAATTCTTTTTAATGAAAAGTTATCATTTTTATTTGTAATAACTCTAAAGAAAGCAATTAAATCTTTAATCTCACTTCTTTCATAAAACTTCATTCCACCTACAAGTTTATAATTGATTTTACTCTTATTAAATCCCTCTTCTAATGCACGACTTAAAGCATTAACACGAAATAAAATAGCAATATCTCTAGGATTTACTCCACTATCAATTAAGATTTGAATATCATCAGTTATCTTTCTAGTTTCTTCTGTTTCATCACGACTTTCATATACTTTTATAGAATTACCTTCTTGTCTTGTCCCAATTAGTTTTTTTCCAAGTCTGTCACGATTGTGTTCGATAAGTTGATTTGCATGGTGTAAAATTTTGTTAGTTGAACGATAATTATTTTCTAGTTTTATAACTTTTGTATTTGGAAATTCTTTTTCAAAAGTTAAAATATTTTTAATTGTAGCACCTCTCCAACCATAAATAGATTGGTCATCATCACCTACAACACAAAGGTTGTTGTGGTCATAACAAAGCTTTTTCAATAACTTATATTGCAATTCATTTGTATCTTGATACTCATCTACCATAATATATTTATATCTCTGGCTAGTTGCTTTTGCTATGGCTTCATTTTCTTCAAGTATTTTATAAGTCAATAAAAGTAAATCATCAAAATCAACTAGATTGTTTTCTAATATATAATTCTCATATTTCTCATAAACATCAGCTATCTGACTATAGTATTTATCACTTGCAGTTGCTTTTGCCTCAGCAGGATAAATTATACTATTCTTTAGTTTTGATATTTCATTTGCTAAGATTGAAGTAGTTGTCTCTTTGTCAATTGTTCTTAATATTCTTCTTTTGTCATCTGTATCTATAATTACAAAATTATTCTTTCTACCAAGTATTTGAATATTCATCTTTAAAAATAGTAATCCAAACTTATGGAAAGTAGCTAAAAGTGGTGGTGATGACATAGTTTCTATTAAGTTAAAAGCACGCTCTCTCATCTCTGTTGCTGCTTTATTTGTAAATGTTAAAGTTAATATTGAAGCAGGGTCAATCCCCAATGATATAAGATAAGCCAATCTTGTAGTTATAGTTTTTGTCTTTCCACTTCCTGCACCTGCAAGAATTAACATTGAACCATCTATTGTTTTAACAGCATCTTGTTGAGAATCGTTTAGTTGAGATAACATAATACTTCTTTCGTCTAA
>CAYUNC010000120.1:0-1940 GCA_964445915.1 uncultured Arcobacter sp. | reverse complement strand
TTTTCAAAAGCTTCAGCTAAGCTAGGTATCTCACAGCCAGCAGTAACTCAACAGATAAGATTTATAGAAAACTACTTAGATACAACAATTGTTGATAGAAAGAAAAATGGAATTAGATTAACAAAAGAGGGTGAACAACTTCTTTTAATCGCACAAAAGATTGAAAAAACAATTGCAGGTGCTGAAAATGAATTGTTAAAAATAATGAATAAAGATATCACATTTATATTTGGTGCTTCTACAGTTATAGGAAATTATATATTACCAACATTTTTAAATGAAATAAAAGAAAAAATTGACAATGATGTAAGTATCAATGTAGGTACTTCAAGAGAAGTGATTGAACAATTAAAAGATAAAACGGTTGATATGGCACTTATTGAGTCACCAATTTTAGAAGATGGTATCATATTTAGAGAGTGGATAGAAGATGAAATTGTAATCTTCTCAAACCAAAAGATACCAAAAAGAATTAAAAATGAAAACTTAATGTCATACAAATGGGTTTGTAGAGATAAAGATAGTCATACAAGAAAACTATTAAAAGAGTCACTTGATTCTGTTGGTTTTGGTGATTGTGAATCATTTAATGTATCTAGTGTTGCAACATCACCTACAACAATAGTTCAAACAGTTTTACATAGTTCAAAAGATGAAATACCAACTGTATCAGTAGTATCAAAGTATGCTATTGAAGATTTTTTAAATGCAGGTATATTATTTGATACAAAACTACCTGGTATTAAAATGAAAAGAAAATTATATATTGCATACTTAAAAGATAGAAAGCATGATGCTTTTATAGATACAGTTGTAAACTACCTACATACAGTTAAAAGATAACTATTTAGTATGTTTCTCATATAGTTCATCAAGATAATCATTTGTGATTTTATCTTGGTGAGTTTTTTTATATTCTAAACTATCTCTTGTTTCTATTAATTCATCATTTTGAAAAAACTCTAAAAACTTAGGATTTATCTCAACTTCTTCACCTGTTACACTTATTAAATGTTTAATCTGAGTGATTAAATCTTCTCTTGATTCGTATAAATTAGACATTATTTAGTAAACTTTTCTAAGATTTGGTCTAAATAAAGTTCCATTTTTTTATCTCCAAAATCATCTTTAGCACTTTTACAACATCCAGAAGAAGTTCCAGCATCTGTTATATCGCCAATATCTTTTATGGTTTTAGCACCTTTTTCTTTAATTGCATGTATTATTTCACCTAGACTAACATGTTTACAGGTGCATACTTCATAACTATGTGGAAAATTTGCCATCTATTTTTTTGCATCTTTTATTAATTCATAAGCTTCATTTATCTCTTGAAGTTTAGCTGTTGCTTGGTCAATGATAGATTGACTACCACCTTGCCCCATAATAATATCTGGATGATTTTCTTTTACTAAAGTTCTATATTTTTTCTTAATTGAACTAAATTCTTCATCTTCACTTGCTCCTAAAATTTCATAAGCATTTTTTAGACTATTTACTTTGTTGTTTTGATGTTGTGCATAAAATTGTTCAAACTGAGATATAAGTCTTATATAATCGCTTGCATTTATCTCTAAAGCATTTACTATATCTTCTGTTATAAGTCTTTCATTTTCTATAAATTCACCATCAATAAAAGCAATATTTAAAAGATATTCCATAACTTTTAATCGCTTATTATAATCTCTTTTCGTAAGTTTTAAATACTTTTGAGCTACTTCTATAGTATTGTCAAAACTTTTCATCTCTTCTTTATAAATATCTTTTAATTGAGCTCTTATCTCATCACTATTTTCAAAATGAGATGAAATATCTGTAAAAGTATGACTTAAAAGTTCAGCTTCTAATTCACAAACATGACCATCGGCTTTAGCAACCTTTGCCATCATAGCAATAAGAAGTCCTGCTTCATGCTCTTTTAAATCACCCTCAAACTTTTG
>CAYUNC010000119.1:0-4105 GCA_964445915.1 uncultured Arcobacter sp. | reverse complement strand
AAACCTTTTCCAGCTTCACCTGCTGTTGCTGCTTCAACTGCTGCATTTAGTGATAAAATATTTGTTTGGAATGCTATTTGGTCTACTATACTAATAGCTTCATTTATAGCATTTACTTGTACACTAATTTCATCCATTGATGTTGCAGTTTGAGATGCTAACTCTTGACCTTTTAAAGCTGAATCATTTACTTCATCAGACAATACTGCCATTTGTGCTACATTTTCTGAACTACTTTGAATATTACTTGATATCTCTTCAACAGCTGCTGCTGTTTCTTCTAATGAAGCTGCTTGTTCATTTGCTGATGATGATAATGAATTTGATGATGATGATAAAGTATCTATATTTACTGACAATTGCTCACCACTTATCATAATAGTAGCTAATAGTTCTGAAATATTATTTCCTATAGCTTTTGTCCCTAAAACTATAGAACCAATTGTTCCACTTACATTATCTACATCAAATTTATAATCAAACTTTGCATTTCCATATTCAATAAGGGCATTATCTATTTCAGTAAATTTAGTACCTAAATCATGTATCATAGAATTTACAGATTTTTTAAGGTCTGTTGTAATTCTATTTGTAGTTTCTACTTCTATAGAATATGAGAAGAAACCACCTCTTACCATCTGAATTGCTTTATCAACTTCTTCAACAAGTTCTAAATCTTTTTTATTAGAATCTTGTACTTTATTTAAGTAAGCATTAAAATATGTAGCTAAATCACCTATCTCATCATTACTTATTATTTCTATATCTTGACTTGCACTACTAAAAGACATAAGTGCTTGAATAGAATCAGATAATTTACCTAATGGTCTAAGTATAGTTACTTGAAGACTAATAACTGTAATAACTAAAGTTACAATTGATAAAACAACAATCAATGCCATAGCAATATATATTAATCTCTTTGCATCAACAACAGCTAAATCAACTTTATCCAAAGGTGAACCTACCAAACTTACACCCAATCTTTTATTTTGAAAATCTTTTATCACTGTAGCTGTAAAGTAATACTTTTTTCCTATTTGATAGCCATCTTTTAATACTTGTTCAATATTAATTGTTTTTGCATCTTCTACAAATGCTTTATTAACAGTCTTTTGTGAAATAATAAAGTTTTGACATCTTTTGTTTTTAGGGATTGATGCCGTTGCAAGCTTAGCATCCATTAATAATAAATACCCGTCATTTCCCTTATCAAAAGCCTTGGCAATACTATCCATATCTTGCATAAACTCCAATGAACCTAAATGCTTCCCTTTGTCATCTTTAACAGGCACAACTGATCTTAAACTTAGTCCAGCTTTCCCTAATTCAAAAGTATTGATAGCTTTAAGTGTTTTATTTACTGTTACAACACTAGCTCTAAATGAACTTAAATCATCACCAAACTTATCTGTTTTCCAGCTTCTAACAAATGATTTATTATCTTTTGTATGAACATGTACTTTAATATCTTTAAATTTTGTATATTCTTGCATCTTATCTTTGATAAAACCTAGAGTAAGTATTCCCCATTTTCTATCGTCCGTAGTTAATGACTTTTTAATTCTACCATCATTTGCAATTGATACTGCATTTGTTATACCGATATTTAGTTTGGCTGATATTTTACTATTTACACTAGATTGTAGCATTGTTTTAGTTTGCTCATATACCTTAACTTCTGTTTGATGTTCAAAATACATTAAAACAAAATAACTTATAGCTAATCCAATAAATGCGATAAGGGTATTTGTATAAATAAACTTCTTTCTTATAGATAAATCTTTGTACATAGATGACTTCCTTTTAAAAATATATAAGTATATTATCTAAATTAGAATTAGTTTTATATAAAAAAAAATTATATCTTGCTCCAAATTGATTTAATATTAATTGGTTTTTTCTTTTTTTGTGACTTAATAATAGTTTTTTTAATCACAGGTGGTCTCTTAGTTCTTTTTGCTTTTCTTATTTGCTGTATTACTTTCTTATGATTCTTATATGATGTAGTAAAGATATGACCTTTTCCATCATACGATTTCATAAAATATAAATATTTTGTTGTTTGTGGAAAAACAGCAGATTTTATAGAGTTAAATTCAACAGCACAAACAGGATGGCTTGGGATACTTTTATATTTATATGTATTGTATGAACTTTTATCAGTTCTTATCATCTTTGGAGTAACTCTAGTATGTGAGTACTTACCATAGTTTAAAGTACCATCCATTTGAAGTTTCATACCTTTTTTAAGCCTATTATAAATCACACTTGAAACTGTTGGCATCTCTTTTACATTTGCAGCTTCTTTTTGAATAACAGAAGCTATTGAAATATATTTAAACCAATTTTCTTGGTTATATTGACCAAATATTTTATTACTATATTCTTCATACTGTTTATTTGTATATTTAATAAGATATAGGATTAATTCTTCTTCATCCATCCCTATAGGTAGAGCATAAGTTTGAGCTAAAATATTTCCATCTTTTCTAAAAGCATATTCATTATAATATACAAAAAGCAATTCTTCAGATATTTTAAGTTTTAAAGCCACCTCTTTTAAGAAAAAATAATAAGTTTCTCCAGGTATTAAAGTAACATTTCGTAAAGCTGCTTTTGAAGTTGTAAGTTTATGTAAGAAATCAAACTTTGACATTTGTGTAGATTTTAAATCTATCCAACCATTTTGAGGATAGCCAAGATAGTTGATAGTAAGTTTATCTATTATGTTTAACTCATATTCCTTTTTATCTAAATATGTTATAATAGAACTTGTTGAACCTTTAGGAATATAGATTACTTGTTTAGATTCAACAGTTAAATTCAGATAAAAGAATACAGAAATAATTGACATAAGGATAATATCAATAATGTTTAAAACGACAATAACAGTATTTATATCTTCATTAATTATTTTTTTCATATTCTTATTTGATGGTATCCATATCGATAATTTTTCAACTTCTAAAGTTAAATTTTCCCAATTATATTTAAAATATGATAAAAAACTAATATTTTCTATTGAAAAATTAGAAATTCCAAAACAATCAACTAGTCAAACAAGTTTTGACCCATCTATAATAGGTTTAGCTGATGAGTTTTTGGCATACTTTAGCTTAATAGAGATCAAAAATTTAGTTTATGACAACAAATCAATATATATTAAATTTCAAAACAATCAGTTTGTTCTAAAAGAGAAAGATTTAGATATTAAAATTGATTTTGAAATCTTAGTAGATAAGCTAGTAATAAACTCAAATATATTATCTAAAAAGTATAACTTAGAAGTTTTATCAAAAACAATAACTTCAAATGACAAACTAACAACAAATCTAAATAATTTAGCTTTAGATAGTATCACTTATGTTAAACATCAAGGTTTTAATATAAAAGTAAAAACTAAAATCAAAGATGGAAACTTATATTATAAACTTGATGAATATGATATTAGAAGTTTAGATTCATTTAAAAAAGTAATTCCTCTTAACTTCTCTTTTGAGAAAGTTATTATCAATCAACTTGAAGATAAAATTGCATTAGATACATTAGTAAATTTTGACCTTAAAACACTAAATACTAAGTTTACTATTATAAATCCAGTATATAAGTCATCACACATAAATACAATTAAAACTCCAAAATTAGTTTTTGATTTTAGAGATGAAAAGCTAAATATAAAAGTAAATAATCTACATTTAGAGAAACAAAAATTAACTTTTAGTGGTCTAATTTCACTTAAGTTAGAGGATATTATTGCCAGTGACAATATAAGACTATCTATAGATGATTTAGATTTTAGATTTGAGCAAAGTTTAAAACCATTAAAAGTCAAAAAAGTATCCCTTCAATATCTTAATGACAATGTATCATTAACTTTAGAGAATCCAACTTATAATACTTTAGCTTTGGATGGTAGCGATATACATATTTCAAATATTACATCAAATAATCCAACTATCTTAACTTTAAATCTACAATCTAAAGCAATATTGCAAGATAAACTTTTGGAAATTTTAGAATTTTATAAAGTTAAGCTACCATTTTATCAAATATCTGGCACTAATCTATCAAGAGTAAGAATAAAAATACCATTTAACGATGA
>CAYUNC010000118.1:0-4110 GCA_964445915.1 uncultured Arcobacter sp. | reverse complement strand
CCCAATACCTTTACTAGCACCTGTGACTAATACATTTGTTCCTGTAAATTTCATACATATCCTTTAATATTTATATAATAATTATAGCAAAATTATATTAAATTTTTAACCTTAGTGTCTATATTTATTATAATATTTATAATTCTGATGATTACAATCTTTCTGATTCCTACAATCTTTTTGATTTCTGCAATTTTTATAATCTCTGCAATTTTTTTGTCTCATTAAATATAGTTGTTTTTGTTTTAATTTAGCATTGTAATATGTAGCATTGGCTACATCTTCTGTAGCAGAAGCTTGTCTATTTAGAGCAGCAATTTTTCTCTCTTCCAAAGCCTTGTATTCTAGGTCTTTGGCATAATCCAAATCAATTTGTAGATTCTTCGCATTAGTTGGTCTATTTGCAATGATAGTTTTGTAGTCATTTGTACATAATTTTATATTTTCAATTCTTCTTGTAGCACCACTTACCCATTTTACATTTATGCCTTTATAAGTTCTGCAAAGTATATTTGGCTGATTATCCCCATCAGTTGTCCCGAGATATGAGCTATTTGATGCATATGAGATACCAATATTTCTATTTGTCTCCAAATCTATAATATGCCCGCCTTTTGGAAATGTATCTACAGTTAGTTTTGCATAATGATTTTTTGCACATCCACTAAATCCAAATACAAAAGTAATAATAATTGTTAAATTTATTATATAAGATTTTGTTTTTATCATATTGATTCTCCTTTTATACATTGATTTTACATACATTACCTTTATTATACTTTAAAAAATAAAATACTCTGAATATACCCAATATTGTATAGAAACTATACAACAAAATCACTAAATTAACCTAAAATTACTATAAAATTGTATGATTATTAAATAGGAGAATATTATGGATGTAAATACAGCTTTTGTAATTGACACATTTTTTGCATTATTTGCTTTTGTGTTAATTATATTTATGGTACCAGGTTTTGCAATGTTGGAAGCAGGGCTAGTAAGAACTAAAAATGTTAGTGCTGTTTTGATGATGAACACAATGATTTATGCAGTAGCATCAATGGCATTTTTGCTTGTAGGTTATAGTGTAGCATTTGGAGATTTTGGAGCAGATGGGATGAGTCAATGGGCTGCATTTTTGTTTCAAATGGCATTTGTTGGTAAAGTTATAAATATTATGAGTGGGGGAGTTAGTGAAAGAGCTAGTATTATTCCACTTACTATTTTTGCAATAATTATGTCAGCACTTATCTATCCTACAGTTGTAAATTGGGCGTGGGGAAATAATATGCTTGATGGAACTTTGTTAAATTTATCTATGTATGATTTAGCTGGTAGTACAGTTATACACTCAACGGGTGGTTGGGCTTTACTTGCTGCTATTATGATTATAGGTGCAAGAAAAGGGAGATATACTAAAACTGGTGGAATTAGAGTAATACCTGCTTCAAATATCCCATTGGTTACTCTTGGTGCTTTTCTTTTATGGATTGGTTGGTTTGGATTCAATGGTGGAAGTGTTGGAAGTATCTCTTCAGTTGAAAGTGCAAATGCAGTTGCACTGACTATTTTAAATACAAATACAGCAGGTTTATCAGGTGCAATTATTACAGGTATTTTTATGCAATTAAAATATAAAAAACTTGATATCACTATGGTACTAAATGGTGCTTTAGGTGGATTAGTTGCAATTACTGCTGGTCCTGATTTATACAATATTTATCAACCTATTTTAATAGGTGCAATTGGTGGTATTTTAGTTGTATTTGCTGTTCCATTTTTTGATAAACTTAGACTTGATGACCCAGTAGGGGCTTTATCAGTTCACCTAGTAAATGGTATTTGGGGAACATTAGCAGTAGGTATTTTTGCTAGTGACCCAGCAAATGGTATTACATTTATGGGACAATTAAAAGGTGTGATAGTTGTAGCTATATTTGCTTTTGTAAGTAGTTATATTGTATTATTCATCATTAATAAGTTTATTCCATTAAAAGTAGAAAATGATGCAGAGATGGAAGGGCTTGATGTAAACGAATGTGGACTTGAAGCATACCCAGAATTTAAACGAGCATTTTAGAAAATAAGGAAAAATAATGAAAAGAATAGAAGCGGTAATTAAACCATTTAAATTAGAAGATGTAAAAGATGCATTAGCAGAAGCTGGTATCACAGGTATGACTGTATCTGATGTAAAAGGTTATGGAAGACAGCAAGGTCATAGTGAACTTTATAGAGGTGCTGAATATGTAGTTGATTTTTTACCAAAAATTAAATTAGATTTAGTAGTTGCTACAGAAGATGTTGATAAAACAGTTGAAATAATTGTAAATGCAGCAAAAACTGGAAAAATTGGTGATGGTAAAATATTTGTTTCTGCAATTGAAAAGATTGTAAGAATTAGAACTGGTGAAGAGGATGAAGAGGCTATTTAATGACATATACTTTCTTTCATATAGTACATATATTTTCAGTTTTTATTTATGGGGGATTTCTTATTACGGATAATTTAATTTTAATGAGAATGCAAAAAACTCTAAGTGAAGAGAGATATCTAGAAGTTAGAAAGCATTTCGCACTATTTACAAAGCAACTTGTGCCAAAAGCATTAATAGTAGCTGTTGTAAGTGGAATATATCTTATATCTGTAAACTTTGGAACTATTGGTGAAGATGGATTGACAAACTTTCAAATCCTACTAAGTATAAAAGCTTTTTTTGCTAGTTGGCTTGGGCTTAGAGGTGTTTTACAGGTTTTCTTTGGAATACAACCAAGCTACTTTACTTCTCATAGATTTCCATTCATTTTAGTTGTGATTATTATTCTTTTATCTCAATTAATGTTTGCTGTAAACTAATCTTTTAAATACTATTTAAACTTTCCAATTCATCTTGAAGATGTGTGATTTTAGAAGTCATAGCATCTTTTATTTTCTCATCATTTATTGTTGCTAATTTATTTATTAGTTGATTGATTTCTAACTGAATAGTATTTGACTCTTGTTGTTTCATATCCTCTTTAACTTTTTTATATAAGTACAATGATAAAACAATAGTTAGTAAAATTAAAATATAGATGAAACTTTGAGTGTAAATACCAATGTTATCATTTAACTGTAAATAAGATATACAAAGAAAAATGATAACCAATGGTATAAGTATAAACATATTTACATGATAGCTAAAGTTACATTATAAGCTATAAAACTCATTATCCAAGCTACAGCAGTTGTCAATACAAATAAATTAACTAAATGTTTATATCCACCTGCTTCTTTTACAAAAACCATACTAGCTGCAAAACAAGGCAGATAAATCATAACAAAAACTATAAATGATACAGCACTTGCAAATGGAATCTCTCTTTTTATTGCCTCAAGTAAAGCTCCACTTGTCTCATCTAAATCTTCACCAACATTATATAAAATTCCTAAAGTTGCAACTACTACTTCTTTAGCAGCCAATCCTGTTTCAAGTGCTATAGTTTGTCTCCAGTCAAGTCCAATAGGATCAAATAAGAACTGTGTTGATTTACCAATTTGTCCTAAATAACTTTGCTCTAATTGTGCTTTTGGTGATAAATCATCAATCTTTGGATAATTTGAAGCAAACCAAATTAAAATTGTAGCAGCAAGGATAAATGTACCTGCTTTTTGTAAATACATCCAAGCCTCTTTTGATACGATAAACCAAAGTAGTTTCAGTGTAGGCATTCTATATTTTGGCATCTCCATTACAAAAGGTTCATCTTCACCCTTAAATGCAGTAACTCTTAAAATCTTAGCCATAACAAGACCCATCAATGCACCTAATATATAAATAGCAAATATAACATTTCCAGCTTGACTAGCTGAGAAAAAAGCACCAGCAAAAAGTACATAAATAGGAAGTCTAGCTCCACAACTCATAAATCCTAAGATATAAAGTGTGATAAGTCTATCTTTCTCATTTTTTAGTGTTCGTGTTGCCATATAAGCTGGAACTGTACAACCAAATCCAGTAACTAAAGGTATGAAACTTTTTCCATGTAATCCAAATTTATGAAAAAATCCGTCAAGTAAAAAAGCAACTCTACTCATATATCCAGTTGTTTCAAGTAAGGCAATAC
>CAYUNC010000117.1:0-4128 GCA_964445915.1 uncultured Arcobacter sp. | reverse complement strand
TTTGCAGGTATTGTTTCGGCAATTCCAAGTGCAATTGGTGGTACAGTTGATTTAGTAAATAGTGGTCAAATTAGTTTTTTAACTATTATAGTTATATTAATTATCATTTTAGCTACTGTTGGTTTTATTATTTATATAGAATTAGGGGAAAGAAGAGTACCTGTATCTTATAGTAGAAAAGTTATAATGCAAAATCAAAATAAAAAGATAATGAATTATATTCCAATTAAATTAAATTTAAGTGGAGTTATTCCTGTTATTTTTGCAAGTGCTATTTTGATGTTTCCAGCAACTATATTGTCTGGTAGTCAAAATGAGTATATGTTAATGATAGCGGATTTTTTAAACCCTACAAGTTATACATTTAATGTTGTAATGTTTTTATTTGTTGTTTTCTTTGCTTATTTTTATGCGTCAATTACTTTTAATGCTAAAGATATAGCTGAAAATTTAAAAAGACAAGGTGGATTTATCCCAGGTGTTAGACCTGGTGGAAGTACATCTGAATTTTTAAATCAAACAGCATCAAGATTAACATTTTGGGGTTCTACATACTTAGGATTTATAGCTACAGTACCTTTACTTATAGTTCAGGCTATGGGTGTACCATTTTATTTTGGTGGGGTTGCAGTTTTAATTGTAGTTCAAGTTGCTATTGATACTATGAGAAAGATAGAAGCACAACAATATTCAAATAAGTACGAAACACTTAGTGCGACTGGTCTATAATTAATTTATGGCCATTCCATTACGCAAAGCTACAGAGATTCAAAAACTTCGCACAGCTGGACAAGCTGTTGCGAAGACTCTTCAACATTTAGAACAAAATGTAAAATCAGGTATGACTTTATTAGAAGTAGATAAGATGGGTGAAGATTTTTTAAGAAATTTAGGAGCAAGACCTGCTTTTAAAGGACTTTATAATTTTCCAAATGCAGTTTGCACATCATTAAATCAAGTGATAATACATGGAGTACCAGATAATACAGTTTTAAAAGAGGGTGATATTTTAGGAATTGATATAGGTAGTGAGATTGATGGTTGGTATGGAGATGCTGCTATTACTATGCCTATAGGTAAAATATCTAAAGAAGATGAAGATTTGATAGCTTGTAGTAAAGATACTTTGTATTATGCTATTGATATTATCAAGCAGGGTATGAGATTTAAAGAATTAAGTTATGCTTTAGAGCAATTTATTATTGGTCGTGGATATGTACCTTTAGTAAATTTTTGTGGTCATGGAATAGGGCGAGAGCCTCATTGTGATCCTGAAGTACCTAATTATTTAGATGGAAAAGACCCAAAGCAAGGTCCAAAGATAAAAAATGGAATGATTTTTTGTATTGAACCTATGATATGTCAAAAAAAGAGTAAACCAATAATTGATGAAAAAGATAAATGGTCAGTGCGAAGTACTGATGGTTTAAATACTAGTCACTATGAACACCAAGTTGCTATTGTAAATGGCAAAGCTGAAATCTTAACTAAGATTTAACTATAAAAGGGAATTAAAATAATGGCAAAAGATGATGTAATCGTTGTAGATGGAAAAGTTATAGAAGTTTTACCAAATGCAACATTTAAAGTTGAACTAGAAAATGAACATGTAGTATTATGTCATATCTCTGGTAAAATGAGAATGCACTATATAAAAATACTTTTAAGCGATAAAGTTAGAGTAGAAATTACTCCATATTCTTTAGACAAGGGTAGAATAACACATCGTTATAAATAATTATATATTTACAATCTATAAAGCAGTAGCTTTCTTTTAATTAATTTAGAAGTCACAATAAACTAAAGTTTTATAGATTTAAATATTTTTAGGACATCTAAAATGAACAACTCAATAAAAATAGCTATCTTATCAGATAGTCACAGAAAAACAATCCTAACACAAGAAGCAATAAATCATTTGAAATCAAAGGGTGCTACATATCTTATTCACGCAGGTGATTTAGAAATCAAAGAAAACCTAGAAATTTTGAAAAATGCAGAACTAAAATATGTAAGTGTTTTTGGAAATAATGATATGAGCTTGTACTCATTGCAAAATGAATATAATATTTTCAAAGAGCCTTATTATTTTAAGATTCAAGATATTGGTTTTAAACTTATGCATTTACCTTTTTTTATGACTGGTGATGCAAATATAGTTATATCAGGACATACACATATTTTTGAGCACCAATTTGTTAATAATACTTTGTTTCTAAATCCAGGTGAAATATGTGCAAGAGAAAAAGAGCTTACAGAGTGTGTCTTACTTGAAATAACAGATGAAAAATATATAGTTGAGTATAACTATAAAAAACCTAGCGATAAAGTTTGGAAAACAAAAGTATTTGAATATATATTGTAAGTAGCTTAATAATCATAAGCTACTTTATATTTAGGGTCATCTTCTTCATAAGTACAAAATTGTTTCGCATCATTTAAGATTGCTTTACATTCGCTACTTAAGTGTCTAATTCTTACTTTCTTATTTGCTTCACAATATTTTCTAGTAATTGCGTCAATAGCTTCAACACCACTAATATCCATTACTCTAGCATCTTTAAAGTCTAAAACAATAACATCTGGGTCATGTTTTATGTCAAATTGTTCATTAAATGCAGTAACACTACCAAAAAATAATGGACCATCAAAGTCATAAACTTTAGTACCATCATCTTCTCTATGTACTCTTGCAGTTACCTTTGCATGTTTCCAAGCAAATACAAGTGCAGAAATAATTACTCCACTAATAACAGCAATAGCTAAATCAGCAACTATAGTAATAAGTGTAACAGTTACAAGTACAAAAGCATCACTTCTTGGCATTTTAGTAATTCTTGAAAAACTACTCCACTCAAAAGTTCCAATAGAAACCATAAACATAATACCAACTAAAATAGCAACTGGAATTATATTCAAAAGGTCAGTCATGGTAGCAACTAATAAAATAAGTCCAACAGAAGCTACAATTCCAGATAATCTTCCCCAACCACCTGATGTATAGTTAATAATTGATTGTCCAATCATTGCACATCCAGGCATTGCACCAAACATACCACATGTAATATTTCCAGTACCTTGAGCAATACACTCTTGATTTGCACTACCTCTTTTTCCACTTATTTCATCTAAAACAGAAAGAGTTAAAAGTGATTCAATAACACCTACAAGTGCAACAATCACTGCATAAGGTAAAACTAAAATAAATGCATCAAAACTCACTAATGTTGTTGGAATAGAAAAACTTGGTAACATACCTTTAAAGTCTGTTAAATTTGCTAAATCACCTACAAGTTTAGTATCAAGTCCAAAAGTATAAACAGCAAGTGTAAATGCAATAATTGCAACTAGCCCAGAAGGTATCGCAGATGTAATTTTAGGTAAAAAATACATAGTAGCCATAGTTCCAAGAATAATAGCATACATTAACATCCCCGCACCATCTAAAAACTTAAATTGACTTGTAGCAATAACAACAGCTAACCCATTTACAAATCCATGAAGTGCAGGTTGAGGAACAAGTCGTATAAATTTCCCCATTCTAAAAGCACCAATAGCTATTTGGATAATACCAGCAACTATTGCTGTTAATGTTATATATTGAACTATCTCAAATGATATATCTGCACCAGTTAAACCATTTGCTTCTGCCATTTGTCTTACAGTTATACTAAGACCAACCAAAACAATTGCAACAGCACCAGTAGCACCACTAATCATACCAGGTTTACCACCCATAATAGCAGTAATTAGTCCTAGAATAAATGCAGCATATAGCCCAACAATAGGGCTAACTTGAGCGATAAATGAAAATGCAATAGCTTCAGGAACTAAAGCAACAGCAACAACAAGTCCTGATAAAATATCATTTTTAGCAGATGAACCTATAAAAGTTTCTTTGAAATTTAACAAATTATATCCTTATATATTATAAGTCGCGATTTTATCAAAAGTATGCTTAAAAGATAAAAATTAAGAAAACCATAATAAATCCTTAAAGATTAATAAACTTTTAGATATAATTGATAGATTTTATAAAAAAGGGAAAAAATGGAAGAAAAATCTATATCATATGGTAGATATGTTCAAGAGACTTCAGTAAATTATACAACTATTAGTTATAATGAT
>CAYUNC010000116.1:0-4156 GCA_964445915.1 uncultured Arcobacter sp. | reverse complement strand
ATAGATACTTTGAGCATGTGCTTTTACAGTTCTTGGTGTTATGTCAAGATTTTGTGCTATATCTTTATATTGAGCTCCATCTTTTAAAAGAAGTGCTACCTCTTTTTCTCTTTGCGATAGTATATCTAAGATTAAGTTATTGTTTTCATTTTGAGATTTTGGTATATCATTTATAAGCATTGTAGTAAATTCTGGATACAACCAAATCATATCAGACTTAAGTGTTTCAACAGCAGAAACTAGAAAATGTTCTCTCATAAGTGCATTTCCATAACCTTTTGCACCCATTTTTAAAAGTGATTTAGCAGTATTAAAGTCAGGTACTCTATGTAAAACTAAAACTTTATTATTATTCTTAATTGCTTTTTTTAAAATATTTTTACAATCTATACATGCAGAATAATTTATTATAATTATAGAATCTTTTACACTATCTAAAGATTCTAAATCATCTTTTATCTCACACTTTTGATTTAAATATTTTTCCCAATGAATCAATAATGCCATATCATCACTATGTAATATAATATTCATCTATCTCTCCGTAAAAGTATATTGTTTTGTTTTTAGAATTGGTTTTAAAATATAATCAAGTACAGTTTTCTTACCTGTTATAATATCAACACTTACCGTCATACCTGGAATAATCTTTAAAGGTTTTTTCTCATTTCCTAAAAAGTTTTTATCAGTTTTAATTCTTACAGTATAAAATACATTCTCTTTTTGATCAGTAATAGTATCAGCACTTATATGAACAACTTCACCAGTTAGTCCACCATAAATAGCAAAATCATAAGCTGTAAATTTTACAATAGCTTTTTGACTAAAATATATAAATGCAATATCAGAAGGCTTTATTTTAACCTCTACTAAAAGGTTTGTATCGCTTGGAACTATTTCTAGTATATTGGCTCCAGGCTGAACTACACCACCAACAGTATGTACAAAAAGCTTTTGTACAATACCATTCATAGGTGCTTTTACCAATGTTCTTTTTACTTGGTCATGTAAAGCAGTAGATGTAACATTGAAGCTTTTAAACTCGGCTACAGCTTCATTTAGTTTTAGCTTAGCATCACTTTGATAACTTAACTTTGCTTCTTGAAGTTTATTTTCTACCTCTTTTACAGATGATTCTAGTCTTGGAATTGATAGTTTTACACCATTATATCTTTCTCTAATATCATTTGCCTGTCTTTGAAGTTGATAAAATTCAATCTTTGATTTTACACCTTTTTGAACCATAGGCTTTATCATCTTTAACTCTTTTGTAATAAATCCTAAAGATGCTTTAATATCTTTCATACTTCTCTTAGATTCTGCTAGCTCACCTTTTTTTTGTATTAATTGTTCCTCTAATGTACTTAATTTAGAATTTAATTGTTTTTTATTTGTAATGTAAAGAGACTCTTCATTTCTAATAAACTCTGGTATTCTTTCAATTAACTCTGAACTTGGATTAAACTCTTCACTACTAGCTTCTGCTTCTAAACGAACTATTTTAGCTTCTAAAGAATCTGCTTTTATAGCATTTGAACCATATGAAGATTTTGATTTCTGATTATCAATTCTTATTAGGAGTTGTCCTTTTTTTACTACATCACCCTCTTTAACTAAAATCTCTTCAACTATTCCACCTTCAAGATTTTGAATCATCTGATTTTCACCACTAGGTATAATGTCTCCATCACCTCTTGCTATCTCATCTATACTTGCAAAACTTGCCCATAATATAAATCCTGCAACTGCAATAATCCAAAAATATAAAACTGTTTTTAATTTTTTAGGTGCTGTTTGAAGTGCTGCTGAACTTAATGAATGCATAAACTCAAAATCTCTTTTAGATAAATGCTTGATTTTACTTTCTGGTATCTCATATACTTTTTTGTCTTCTTTCCAAAAATCAATAACAATAATTGCTTTGGCTTTAAGTTCTTCAAATAATTTAATACTTAATGAGCGTATCTCTTCATACTTATACATCTTGAGTACCTTGTAATTTCTTCATAACTTCTTCTTTTGAACCATCTACTATAAGTTTTGAATGGTGCATCACGATTACTCTATTACACAACTCTAGTAAGTTTAATTTTTGTGTAATTAAAATAACTGTTTTACCAGTAACCTCTTCTTTAAGATTCTTAATCAATCTAGCTTCACTTGTTTGATCCATAGCATTTGTAGGTTCATCCATAAGCATTATTGTTGAATCTTCAAGTAATGCACGAGCCACACCAACACTTTGTCTTTGACCACCAGACAATCCTGCTCCTCTTTCACCTATAGGCATATCATAACCTTTAGGATGTGTGTGTACAAACTCATAAGTACCACTAATTTTTGATGCTCTTATTATATCTTCATCACTAGGATGAATTTCTGAAGAGATGATATTCTCTTTCAAAGTACCTTGAAATAGATTTATATCTTGTGATACATAACTCATAAGTCTTCTTAAATCTGCTGGGTCAATTTGTGATATATCAATACCATCTATAAGTATAGTTCCACTATCTGGTTCATATAATTTTAATATTAACTTTGCAATTGTTGATTTTCCTGAACCTATTCTACCTATAATTGCAACACTTTCACCAGCTTCTATAGTAAAGCTAACATTATCTAATGCTAAAATATCAGCTTCTGGATATCTAAAAGAAACATTTTTGAATTCTATTTTACCTGTAATTGATGGTTTTTCTAAAAACTGTTTTCCTGCTGGTCTTTCGGCTGGTTTTGAGATGATATCATTGATTGTTTCAAAAGAACTCTTAGCATCAGCATATGTTGTGATAAGCGATGCTGCTTGACCCATAGGAGCAACTGTTCTTGAAGTTAAAATTACTGTAGCTATTAATCCACCCATAGTAAGTGTAAAGTCTTGAATCATATACACACCAAACACTACAACAAATACTGTATTTAGCTGTATTAACAAGTTTGTTACATTTGGTATTGAAGATGATAACATTCTTGATTTAAAATTTCTTTCTGCAATTTCTCCTGTAGCTTCTTCCCATTCCCATTGTTGTTTACCAGACATACTCATACTTTTTACTGTTTCAATGTTTTGTAATGTTTCAATCAGAATACCATTTTTCTTTGCACTTGCTTCATGTGAAAGTTCTATACTTTTTCTTACTGGGTCTTTAAGTAATAATGCATATACAAATATTAAAAGCATTGTTATCATTGGTACTAGTACAATAGCTCCTGCAATATAATATATAACAGCTAAAAAGATAATTGCAAATGGTAAGTCAATAAGAGCTGTCATAGTAGCTGTTGTAAAAAATGACCGTACTGATTCAAAGTTTTTTAAATTATTAGCAAAAGAACCAACTGATTTTGGATGTTCTGCCATTTTTAAATCTAATACTTTTTCAAAAATAATAGAAGACATAATAACATCACTTTTCTTTGCAGCAAGCTCCAGCATATATCCTCTGGTAAATTTGAGGAAAAAGTCCAAAAGATATACAAAAACTATACCAATAGTAAATACCATTAAAGTCTCTTCTGCGTTATTAGGAATAACTCTATCATATACATTCATAGTAAATAAAGGTGTTGCCAAAACAAATATATTTACAAGAAGTGAAGCCCAAATAACATCTTTATATATTCCACGAGATAGATTTAAAGTTGTCCAAAACCAATGTTTTTGTTGAAGTTGTAAAGTTCTACTATTATTTTCACTATACTTAAACTCTTTTTTTAATAAAAAAGCAAAACCTAAATATTCATTTTCTAACTTTTCTACATCTATCCAATCTTCAACTGCATCACCTTCAGAATAGATAATTTTAGCTTCTTTTCTATCAGAAGAAAAGCTTTCTAAAATACAAGTATTATCATTAGCTAAAACTAAAATCATAGGAAGTTGCAACTCTAGCATTTCATTGATTGGTCTTTGAATTAGAGTTGATTTTAAACCTGCTCGTTTAGCAACTCTTGAGAAAAGAGATTTTGAACCTGATACTGAAAAAAGCCTACTTGTAGAATCTGATTTTTCTACAGGTAACCCTGCCATTAAAGCTTCTGTTGTAAATGGCTTATGAAATAACTTTGTATATAATACAAGAGAATTCAATAAAGAATCCTCTTTTACAAAAACTTTTTTATCATTCAAATTATTACCCTTATCTTATTTTTC
>CAYUNC010000115.1:1849-4167 GCA_964445915.1 uncultured Arcobacter sp. | reverse complement strand
TTAATAAAAAGGAGACAAGATGATAACAGATTCATCTGATGTGCTAGACCTGCTGAAAGTTGTATATACTTTATATGTTTTCGCAGCAATATCACTTATGCTTTGGTTTGCAAAAGGGGTTACAAACCCTGAAGGAAAACCAAGAATTGTAAAACCAGCAACATTTTATATGTATGTTGGTGTTTTAATTACTGTTGGTGTTAGTATTCATATACTTACATTCAATAAAATACCGTGGGTTGAAACTGACTTTAAAAGACACACTATAGAAAAAGATCCTAGTTTTGATGCTTCAACACAAAGATTTGATATTGTAGTTCGTCAAAATAAAGACAAAAGTAGTCCAAATCATGGAGAACAAAAATTTTATCTTCCAAAAGATAGAATGAATGATAAAGGTCAATTAGTAATTGAATGTGGAAAATATATCGTATTTGATGTAGTTTCTGAAGATTTAACTTATGGATTTGGTTTATTTAGACAAGACGGTTCTATGGTTGCACAGATGCAAGTAGTTCCAGGAAGTAGAAATGACCTTATGTGGAAGTTTCATAAAAATGGAACATATACTATTCGTTCAACTGAATATTCTGGACCAAAAGGTGGAAGACATATGACAATCAAAGATGCTGTAGTGGTACAAGGTTGTGAATATAATGATGCCAAATCAATGATTGGAGGACAATAATTATGAGTTTTATGAATACTTTAATCAACGGTAATGAAGGTGGATTAGACGCTGATAAAATGACGCCAATGCAAAAAGTTACTATGAGAGCTGTTGTGATGGGAGTTTTATTTTATGGTTTAACTGCTTTAGAGGGTCAGATTATGAGAGCTCAAGCTGTTATACCTAACTTATTTGACGAGTCACATTATTTTTCTATTATGACTGTTCATCCTATTGTTGGAATTTTCGGTTCTACTTATTTGATAGTTTTTGGTGCTTTTACTTTTCTAGTACCTTATCTTATGAAGAAACCATTGTATAGCATCAAGTTAGCAAATTGGACTTGGATAGCAATTGCTAGTGGTGCTGTTATGTCTTGGCTTGGTGGTGCGATTTATCATTATGCTCCATTATATACTTTATACTGGCCTTTACCTGTTGATTTTGAACAATTCAATCCAATAGGTGGACTTGTATTTGTATCTGGAATTGCAGTTATTATGCTTGGAACTTTAGGTTTCATTTACAATATTTTTGCTACTGTATTTTATACTGAAAAAGGTCATGAAAAAAGACCTATGAAACCTTTGCTTTTATCAGCACTTGGTATTGATGGTATGTTAAATATTTGGTATAAAATGACTGGTCGAGAGCCATATAGTAAAGAACCAGCTGTTTCACTTCCTGTAGTTGCTATTTTTAGAGGAACTATTGATACATTTTTAGATGCTATGGTTATTTTAACTTGTGGTGTTCTAATCTTGGTTTATATTGTTGGAGATTTAAGTGGAGCTGCTTTAGATTATACTTCTGTAAATGCACTTTTATACAAAAACTTTTTCTGGTGGGGATTAGATTTAATTGCTGACGGACTTGTACTTATTTATGTTGCAGGTACTTGGTATTTATTAGCTATGTTAATCACTGGTAAAAAATTATTTATGCAAAATATCGCAAGAGCTGCTTTACTTTTAGAGTTAATCGTTTCTTGGATGGTATGGTCACATCACTTATTAGGTGATCAAGGTCAGCCAAATATTATGAAACTATTATCTGGTGAGATGGTAACTGCTTTTGAACTTGTAACTCAAGGTATCGCTATATTTATCACACTTGTAACTTTATGGAGTGCAAAACCTCTTAAGATGTCAAATGAATTGAAATTTTTATTAGCTGGAATCTTCGGATTTATGATTGCCATACCTGCTGCTATTTTACAAGCAGATATGGGATTAAATAGAATCTTACACAATACACAATGGATTATGTTTACACATGTTCATACAGCACTTCTAATTGGTCTTACTATGACTTTATATGCTGCTGTTTATACAATGTGGCCACTTTTAACTAATAATGTAAAATTATATAGTCAAAAGCTTGCAAATGCACACTTTTGGATGCATTTAATTGGTGCATTGGGAATGAGTGCATTTATGGGTCTTGCTGCTATGGATGGAGCATTAAGAAGAACACTTTATGTTGATGGAGAGTTTAATACTATGATGGTACTTGGTGCTATTTGTGGAATGATGATACTTGTAGCTTGGGTTTTATACCTTCTAAATGTTGTTATGAGTATCGGAGTTAAAGGTCTTATAGGTATCTATACACCTTCTAAACTTGATACAAAAGATTTAATTCCTGC
>CAYUNC010000115.1:0-1749 GCA_964445915.1 uncultured Arcobacter sp. | reverse complement strand
AAAGGAAAAGAAACTAAATGATAAATAAAAAGAAAGTAGCATATCAAATAAAATTTGACGGTATGTACAATACTGTATTAAATGAGATGGAAGAGAAGTTAAACAATACTGAATTAACTGTAGAACTAATAGAAGAAGAGTTAAATAAAGATGAGTATTTTATCTGGGAATATAAAGAGTTAAATAGATATGGGGAGCTTTCTTCTGTTCATGCTCAGGAGCTTGAGATAAAAGATACGGATGATGATAAAATCAAAAGTTTTAAAACTAAACTAAATGAAGATGTACAAACTTTAAAAAATATAGAAAACTTTGAAGTTGATTCTAAAAACAGTGCTTATTCTATTTGGGTTGGAAGTGTTGGTGTGATGGTGATATTTATGGCACATAATATAATCGCACTATTTAGTGAATATTATACTACTCATAGTACTTTGGTTTATATAAGTTATGCTTTGATTTTAGGGGCGACTTATTGGGGATATAGAAAAGCAAAAGACAATCATGAAAACCAACATCTAAGATATAAAGAGTTACATAAAAATACAAGAGCGATGATAAATACGGGCCTTGAAAACAACTATTTTACTTATGATGAATTTTATCAAGGTATTTAAGTGGTAAATATACAAAAAGTTATAAATGAAATTCATAGCGATGGTAGATATGATGCTATTTTAGATGTTGCTAAAAAGACTCTAAATAGTGACAACCCTACTTTAGAAGAGATAGAAAATTTAGTTAAAACTGATACTTTTTATATATCTGAATATAAAGATTTAAATCGTTGGGGAGAGCTTACATCTATTCATATTAAAGATTTGGAAGTTAAAGATACTGACACTATAGAAGCTAAAGATATAAAAGAAAAAATCAATACAGATATGGTATTTCTTAAAAATCGTGAAGAGTATCAAGTGGTATCAAAAAACAGTATCTACGCAACTTGGACACTTTCTATTGCTTTGCCTGCTATTTATGTGATTGATAATATGGTGCGACTTTTTACTGATATTTATACTTCTAACAATGAAGATAGTGTATATTTATCTTTCGTGATTGTTGTTGTATTATCAACTTGGGGATATCTTAAAATGAGTCGCCAACATAAACACCAACATAAAAAATATATACAAACTCAACAAGATATGAGATCACTTATAAAAGATGGTCTTGAAAAAGAATATTTTACTTTTGATGAAGTTTATGAGGATTAAAAATGTTTAATAAAACAGCAAAAATAATAAGATGGACTGTTTTATTTGGTATGCTTTATACTTTATATAGTATCGCTTTTAAAGATACAATAGAATTTAATAACGAAACTAATGAAAAAGTTTTAGTACAGATGGCACAAGATACATCTCATAGTAAAGAGTTATTTAAAATACAAAAGCAACTAACTACACTATATCCTGATAATAAAAAATATAAAAATGATTTTGATATTATTTTAAAACAACAAGCAAACAAACTTTTAGATGCTCACGAAAAGATGCTTCTACCTGTAGCTATTGGAAACTATAGATATATTAAAAAAATAGAATTTGGGATTGATAAAGATGGTAAATATATTTTAATCTTTAATTTAACAAAGCTATTTAATGAAAAACTTGATGAAACAACCCAAACACAAGTTAAAAAGATGCTACAAATCTCTCATCATGGTATCTATACATATTATGGTTTTGACAAAGGTATGAAACTTCTTTTAGTACCTACTTATGATAATAAAGATGATATAAATAT
>CAYUNC010000114.1:0-4221 GCA_964445915.1 uncultured Arcobacter sp. | reverse complement strand
TATCATAATCAATAAGCCCAGCATTTCCAGCATGTTTAAGCATAGCATACTCACCACTTACATTATATACTGCTATTGGAAGTTTTGTATTGTTTCTTATATCTCTGATTATATCAAGATAGCTAAGTGCTGGTTTTATCATAAGTATATCTGCACCTTGCTTTTCATCTTCTAGTGATTCTTCTATAGCTTCAAGACGATTTGCTGGATTCATTTGATACATTTTTCTATCTCCATGACTTGGAGATGATTCGGCAACATCTCTAAATGGACCATAATAAGCACTAGCAAACTTTGTACTATAAGACATAATTGGTAAGTTTTCATAACCATTTTCATCTAATGCAGTTCGTAAAGTTTCTATAATTCCATCCATCATACCACTTGGAGCAATCATATCTGCTCCAGCTTTTGCATGAATTAAAGCTTGTTTTGCTGATAATTCTAGTGTTGCGTCGTTGTTCACTGTTTCATTGTCATCTAAAATACCACAATGTCCGTGGTCTGTATATTCACAAAAACATAAATCAGTAACAACAAACATATCAGGACAAGTTTTTTTAATAGCTTGTATAGTACGGCTTATGATACTTTGTTCACTAAGACATTCACTTCCTACACTATCTTTTACATCAGGAATAGCAAATAAGATTACAGAATTTAGTCCAAGTTTTTGTATATCTTGACACTCTTTTACTATTACATCAATAGACATTTGAAATACACCTGGCATAGATGATACTTCAGTCTTGATATTTTCTCCCTCTCTTACAAAAAGTGGATATATAAAGTCATTTGTACTTAGAGTTGTTTCTTGTACTAGATTTCGTAAAGTTGTATTTATTCGTGTTCTTCTGAATCTTTTGAACATATTTGCTACCTTTTATTATTTATTAATAATTTTAACAAAATAGCAATTAAAAACTTATAAATATTGAAGTTATCATTATATAAGAAAGGATAGGATAAACTTATATATAAAAGAGATTTGAGGATTTTAAATGAGAGCATTAGCACTTTTTAGTGGTGGTTTAGATTCAGTATTGGCAATGAAGTTAGTAGTTGACCAAGGTATAGAAGTAGTAGCAGTAAATATAAATACTGGTTTTGGTAGTACAGGTGATAGAAAAGAACATATGGAAAGTATGTGTGACCAAATAGGTGTAAAATTAGAGATTTTAGATTTGAGAGAAGAGTTTCTTGATGAAGTACTTTTTGACCCCAAATATGGTTATGGTAAGAACTTCAACCCTTGTATAGATTGTCATGGATTTATGTTTAGATATACAGGGAAATTACTAGAAAAATATGATGCAAAGTTTATGATAAGTGGTGAAGTTGTAGGTCAAAGACCTATGAGTCAAAGAAAAGATGCTATGGCTCAAGTACAAAAGTTAAGTGATGATTGTGATGAACTAATAGTAAGACCACTTTGTGCAAAACTTATGCCACCAAGTAAGCCTGAACTTGAAGGTTGGATTGATAGAGAGCAATTATTAGATATAAATGGTCGTACTCGAACTAGACAATTAGAATTAGCAAGTCAAATAGGTTTGGAAGATTTTGAAGCACCTGCTGGTGGTTGTTTATTAACAGATATGCAATTTTCTCAACGAATTAGAGATTTTGTAGATCATGATGAGATGGAAGTAGATGATATAGATACTTTAAAAGCAGGGCGACATCTAAGACTTCCTGATGGTGCAAAGTTAATAATAGGTAGAAATCAAGCAGACAATGAAAAACTAACAGATACAAATAGTGATAAATATATAAGAGCAAGAACAGTAGGGGCTAGTGGTCCTTTTTGTTTATTTACAAAAGATGCAAGTGAAGAGGATAAAAAATTAGCTGCAAATATTATTGTAACTTATGGGAAAACAGAAGCTGATAAAAGTTATAAAGTTAATTTTACTGATTATATTTTAGATGGTGTTAAATTTGATACAAAAGATGAATTACAGCAGTATTTTGTACTTGGATAAGTAAAAATTATCATTATTTTACAAATTATTCAAGAAAATAGACAAATTAAAGAATAGTTTCAAGAAAAATAGGTTATAAATCCATAATTAATTTATAACATAGGAATTTAAAAAATGTCATTAATAATAACTGATGAATGTATAGCATGTGATGCATGTAGAGATGAGTGTCCAAATACGGCTATTGAAGAGGGTGATCCAGTATATATTATTGAATCAGACCGTTGTACAGAATGTGTTGGTAACTTTGATGAACCTCAATGTATAGAAGTATGTCCTGTTGATTGTATTATCTTAGATCCAGACAATCAAGAAACAATGCAAGAGTTAAAATTTAAATTTGAACGACTAGAAATAGAAGAATAAAATGGCAAAAATAACAACCATTATAGATATTGGGTCAAACTCAATGAGAATGGTTGTTTTTAAAAAGACAAGCCGATTTGCTTTTCATCTAATAAACGAATCAAAATCAAAAGTAAAAATATCTGAGGGTTGCTATCAAAATGATGGAAATCTTCAAGAACTTCCAATGCAAAGAGGATTTGATGCTTTACAATCATTTCTCCAAATTGCAAAAAATCTAAAATCAAGAAAAATACTTTGTGTAGCAACATCAGCACTTAGAGATGCACCAAATAAACAAGTATTTATTAGTAAAGTTTCAAAAGAATTAAAACTAAATATTAAAATAATAGATGGTACTAAAGAGGCTTATTATGGTGGTGTATCTGCTTTAAATCTTATTGCTTGTGATAACTTTACTACTTTGGATATTGGTGGTGGAAGTACTGAATTTTCTTTTATTAAAGATAAAAATATTATAGATAATATCTCATTGAAAATAGGTACAGTTAGGATAAAAGAGTTATTTTTTGATAAAGATGATTTGGTTGGAGCAAAAAAGTATATTTATGATGAACTTAGTAAAATAGATAAAGATATTGATACTGTCGTAGGACTTGGTGGAAGTGCTAGAGCATTAAGTAGAATTATTCTTGAAAGAGATAACTATCCAATAGATAGTTTACACGGCTTTAAATATAAAGTATCAAAAAATATTGAACTATTTAAAAGTATTGTAGATGCTAAGACAAACCAAGAGTTAAAAGAGCTAGGTGTAGAAAAAGATAGATTTGATACTATTAAAACTGGAACTTTTATTTTTAAAACTATTTTGGAGTATTTTGAAGTAAGAAAAGTTATCACAAGTAGTGCAGGGGTGAGAGAAGGGGTATATCTAGCTGATATATTAAGAACTTCAAACTGTAAGTTTCCTGCTAATTTTAATGTAAGTGTTAGAAGTTTGCTTGATAGATTTGTAGATGATGTTTCACAAAGTGCGTATTTAGGAAATAACTCAAAAAAGATTTTTGATGTATTGCAACCACTTCATAAACTAGGCGATAAATATAAATCAATACTTGTAATTGCTTCAAAACTACAGCAAGTAGGGTTGTCATTGAACTTTGACCACAATCAAGACCATGCTTTTTGGTATATCTTAAATGGTATAAGTTATGATTTTACACACGAAGATAAGGTATTAATAGCGATAGTATCAAAGTTTACAAAAAAATCATTGCCAACTAAAAAAGATATAAAAGAGTATAAAAAGTTATTGCCAAATTTAGAAATAATTAGATGGCTAAACTTTATGATGACATTAAATATATCATTAAATAGTGAATATTCTAAAACATTATATAGTTATAGTTTAGAAAAAGATATATTAGAAATATCATCAGAAAATAAACAATATTTAGTACAAAGAGCCTTAGAAAAGATTGAAATGCCAGTTGAGTTAGAGTTGGTATTAAAGTAGTGAGAATATGTATCGTTAAACTATCTGCTATGGGAGATATTATCCACGCAATGGTTGCTTTGCAGTTTATTAAAAAGCAAATGCCTGATTGTCAAATAGATTGGATTGTTGAAGATGGATTTAAAGCAGTCTTAGAGAACAATCCACACATAGACAATATATTACCAATAAATCTAAAATCAATTAAAACTAAAAAAAGTGAAATTTTTAATCAAATAAAAATTTTAAAAGAGTACTCAAAAAACAACTATGATGTTGTAATAGATGCACAAGGATTGATAAAGTCAGCTATTGTTAGTAAGATAGTTGGAAATAGAGTTGTTGGCAGTTATATAGCTGGATTTGATAAGAATAGTATTCGTGAGGGTATTTCTAGTTTGTTTTATGATAAAGAAGTAACTATTGGATATG
>CAYUNC010000113.1:0-4250 GCA_964445915.1 uncultured Arcobacter sp. | reverse complement strand
ACCAAAAGTACAAGCACAATTAACTAATCCAAAATCAACAATTATAAAAGAGATACAAGAAATAAAAGAGATAAAAGAGATAAAAGCAGAAGAGATACTATCTAAACCAATAATTGCAAAAATAATAAAACCTAAAATAATAAAACCTGAAGAAAAACCAATAAAAAAACTCCCTAAGCTAGTGATTATTATAGATGATGTTTCATCAACTATGCAAGTTGCAAAAATAACAAACTTGCCATTTCCTGTTACAATGGCATTTTTACCACCAACTTCATTACATCCAATTTCAGCAAAGATAGCAAAAAGAGTAGATATTTATATGATACATTTGCCACTACAAGCTAAAAGTAATCGTTTTGAAGAGGAAAATACTTTGTATATTACAGATACTGAAGAAACTATAGATAAGCGTATTACTAAACTTAAGCAACAATATCCGAAAGCAAAATATATCAATAATCATACGGGTAGTAAGTTTACTTCAAATCCAAAAGCTATGAATTTACTTCTAAAAGTATTAAAAAAACATAATCTTATTTTTGTAGATAGTCGAACAACTGCAAAAACAGTAGCTAGACAATTTGCCAAAAAACATAATGTAAGGTATCTTGCAAGAAATATCTTTTTAGATAATAATAAAAATAAACTATATATACAGAACCAATTAAAAAAAGCAGTAAAAATAGCATATAGAGATGGTATATCTATAGCTATTGGGCATCCATACTCAATAACTTTGAAAACTTTAGAACAATCTAAGCATCTACTAAAAGGTTTAGATGTTGTACTTATAGATAAGATATAAAAGCTTATGCTATAATTGTAGTATTAAAAAATAATAGGAATAAAAACAATGATTTTGATGATTGATAACTATGACAGTTTTACTTATAATATTGTTCAGTATTGTTTAGAGTTAGGTGCAGATCTTAAAGTGATAAGAAATGATGAATTAACTATTGAACAAATTAAAGAACTAAATCCAAAAAAAATTATAATCTCTCCAGGACCAGCTACACCAAATGAAGCAGGAATATCTCTTAAAGTAATAGAAGAATTTGCTGACTCTACACCAATATTAGGTATCTGTTTAGGTCATCAAAGTATTGCTCAAGTATTTGGTGGAGAAGTTATAAAAGCTCCCAAAATGATGCATGGAAAAACATCAGAAATTCAGATTTTATGTGATGATATTTTATTCCAAAACTTACCAAAAACTATGACTGAGACAAGATACCACTCTTTAACAGTAAATAAGGAAAATTTACCATCAAATATTTTAGTAACTTCTAAAAGTTTAGATGATGATGAGATAATGTCACTTAAAATAAAAGATAAAGATGTATATGGTGTACAGTTTCACCCTGAATCAATTATGAGTGAATATGGACATGAAATATTGGACAATTTCTTAAAAATTTAATATTATGAAACAATATAAATATACAATAGCATTTGGGATTTTGTTAATAGCAGATTTCTTTTTATTGTTATTTATATCAGATGATTTTAGTATCTCATATAGAGAATCTTTAATCTATTTTAACCAAAATACATTTTTATATTATCTTACTCACATCTCTACAAGTATATTTGGACAAAATGATGTAGCTTTACGATTACCTTTTATACTATTTTATATTGCTAGTATTATTTTAGCATATCTTCTTACTAGTGACTATTTCAAAAAGCAAAGTGATAGACTTGGTTCTATTATTATTTTTATGCTTTTACCTGGTCTTAATAGTGCTGGACTACTTGTAAATGAAGCTATTATTGTTATATTTTTTACATTACTATATCTTTATCTTTTTAAGATAACAAAAAAAGAGCACTATTGGCTTTTATTTTTATGTTTGTTTATAGATAATTCATTTGCTGTTATGTATCTTGCTTTAATATTTTATTCTTTACAAAAAAGAGATAATACACTACTTGTAGTTTCTCTAATATTATTTGGTGCATCAATGCAAATATATGGTTTTGATAGTGGAGGTCATGCTAAAGGGTATTTCTTTGATACATTTGGGGCTTATGCTTCTATTTTTTCACCTATTATATTCTTCTATTTTTTCTATGCTATGTATCGTATTACTATTAAAGGTGAACGAGACTTATATTGGTATATCTCATTTACTGCATTTGCATTTTCGCTACTATTATCATTAAGACAAAAGATTGAGATAGAAGATTTTGCCCCTTTTGTTGTGATAGCAATACCAATGATGGTAAAACTTTTTATGCATTCTTTTAGGACAAGAGTACCTCAATTTAGGAAAAAACATTATATATTTTCTATAGTAAGTGTATTTAGTTTAGTAGTTACATTTATTGTATTTATTGCAAATAAGCCGTTATACTTAGTAATTCCAAAGGTTCATAAACACTTTGCTTATGATTATCATATTGCTAAGGATTTAGCATATAAACTAAAAGAAGAGAATATATATGGAGTTTTAGCGTCTAGTTATAAACTCCAGTCAAGATTAAGGTTTTATGGTATTTATGCCAATGAAAATATTTATCTTACTAAGAATCCATCTATAAATGCTAAAAAAATAACTATTAAATATTATGGAAAAAATATAAATGATTTCTATATTACACAACTAAAAAAGACTAACTAACCTAACAATATATTTAAGCAAAAAGTTATTTTATTTAATATATACTTTAATAGAATATCTACTATAAGGCACAATTTGAAAAGTTTAGAAGAAAAAGTAATTGAAAATGCAAAAATAACTCTTGAAAAGTTATCTACTATATATAAAGAAGATGATGAAGCAATCATAGAATATACAAGCTTATCTAAAAAATATACCAACCTAAATAAAAGATATAATTCTATTGTTAGATTAGGTGATATATTTAGTCACAGTTTAGAACATTTAAATGATGATATTCAGCACTATACCAGAGAAAAAATTATAAATTACATGGCTCAAACAAGAGAATTAAAAGAAACTTATGGTCATGATTTAGATAAACTAAAAGAAGAGGTAGAAGATAGTGATAGAAATTATTTAGTAAATAAACTAAAAGAAGAACTACATACTGCACATACTAGAATAAAATTAGTAGAGATAAAAAATGCATTCTTATCAGACTTAGAGATACCATTAGATAAAATTTTAAAACAATATATATCAAATGCTATCTATAAAGATCAAGACTTTACTTTTGCAATAGTTGGGATAAATGATTTTGCTAAGAATAAAAAGATTGTTAAAGATACTATGACACCAGAAGCTTTTATCTTGGCAAACTATAAATTTTTGCAAGCTAAATTTGAAGCTCCTAATTATGTTAAATATATTAATAATGAAGTATTTTATATAATGCTACCAAATACTACAGTAAAAAGAGGTGTTAAGCTTTTGGATGCAGTAAGTTCTAAACGAGCTATAGGGAAAGCAAATGTTACATCAACCTGTTGTATTACATCTATTAGAATCAAGGATACTCCAGATTCACTTATATCAAGATGTGAAGAAGTTTATAAAAAAGCTAACTTATTAAATACCGGTCAGACTATTAAAGTATAATTCCAAATTGTTACTTAATATTTATAAACTTTAAAATTCATAAAAAACACTAATTTATAAAGCATAATATAAGTTGTATTTCTTTAAAATAAATATACACAATTATAAGTGTCTAAATAACACTATAAAAAAGAGGAGAAACTATGCTAGAAATTAGATGGCACAGTCGTGCAGGACAAGGTGCAGTAACTGGAGCTAAAGGATTAGGTTCAGTAGTTGCTGAAACAGGAAAGCAAGTACAAGCATTTGCTTTTTACGGTTCAGCAAAAAGAGGTGCATCAATGACTGCTTATAACAGAATTGATGATAAGCAAATTTTAAATCATGAAAAATATATGCATCCAGATTATGTATTTGTAATTGATCCAGGATTAGCTTTTACAGATGATATTACTGAACATGGAAAAGATACTACAAAATATATTATCACTTCACATTTAAGTAAATCAGAATTAATTGAATTAATTCCAGCAATTCAAGGTATTGAAGATAGAGTATTTGTTGTTGATTGTTTTACAATTGCACAAGAAACTATTGGGCGACCAATTCCAAATACACCAGTACTTGGTGCATTTATGAAAGTTAGTGGAATGTTTGAAATTGAATATTTTAAAAACGCTATGCAATCAGTATTAGCAAAACTTCCTCAAAAAATTATCGATGCAAATATGTTGGCTATCCAACGAGCATACGATGAAG
>CAYUNC010000112.1:0-4263 GCA_964445915.1 uncultured Arcobacter sp. | reverse complement strand
GCTGCTGTTGTTGCTCTTAAAGGTGCATTACCAACTGCTACTGAATACTTAGAGATGGTTGCGAATAAAATCACTCCTGAGATTAGTGATGATGTTTATAAATATCTTAACTTCAATAAAGTTTCTAAAGAAGAATTAGAAGCGATGGTTAAATAGTTTTAACTATTTAATTTAGCTAAAAAGCCTCATCGTAAAGATGGGGCTTTTTTAATGTAAATAACTATAATAATATTTTCAATAACTTTTAAGTTAAAGTAGTTAATATTCACAAAAAATTAAGGAAATAAATTAATGGAAAGAATAAAAGAATTATTCAATAGCAAGTTCTATTTAGAATTAATTTTAGCATTAACACTTTTTATGGTGGCAATTGCTACAAATAGTATGATTACAATTATTATTTATATGTTATATTTTATTATTATGCTTGAGCTAGTACGAGCAATTATGAGCTTTATTGAAGAGAAAAGAGTTCAGATGGGTATATTAGTTGATGCTTTTATTGTACTTGCACTTCGTGAATTTATAGTAAATGTTGTGAAGATAAATAAAGAAGAGATTAGTAGTATAGATGCTTTGCTTTCAAGTAGTACGAACTTTCATATTCTAATATTTAGTGGTGTATTGTTATTTTTATTTGTAATTAGATGGATGGCAATGTTTACTTCACCAAATAAAAAGAAATAATATTAATATTTAGATATAATATATTAATTAATAAATTTAATGGAGATTTAATGAACTTTCAAAATATTAAAGACCAAATGACAACTTTTTTAAAAAAAGAAGTTTCAAATATAGGTTTAGAGAAAGTAGTAGTTGGGCTTAGTGGTGGACTTGATTCTGCTATTGTTGCTGTTCTATGTAAAGAAGTTTTTAAAGATGATTTATTAGTAGTTCTTATGCCATCACATATGTCAAGTGATGATAGTGCAAAAGATGCTCTTGAACTTTGTAAGAAATTTGATATTAAATATGAAATAGTTGAAATCGCTCCTATGGTTAAAGGATATTTTAATACTTATGCAACTAATGCTGACCCTTTAAGAATAGGGAATCTAAGTGCAAGAATGAGAATGTCAGTTTTATATGATGTAAGTGCTAGAGATAATTCACTTGTAATTGGTACTTCAAATAAATCAGAATTACTTTTAGGATATGGAACTATTTTTGGAGATATTGCTTGTGCTATTAATCCTATTGGACAAATGTATAAAAGTGACGAGTTTGAATTTGCTAGATTTTTAGGTGTAACTTCAGCCATTATTGATAAAAAACCATCAGCAGACCTTTGGGAAGGTCAAAGTGATGAAGATGACTTAGGTTATTCATATAAAACTATGGATGATGTTTTAAAACAGCTTATTGATGAGAATAAGTCAGTAGATGAACTTATTGGACTAGGCATAGAAAAAGAACTTATTAATATGTTGCAATATAGAATAAAAGCAAATGCATTTAAGGGTAAATTGCCAACAATAGCAAATATAAATTTCAAGGAATAATATATGAAAAAAGAGATACCATTTTATAGACCTTCAATAGATGAAACAGAATTAGAACAAATCAAAGAAGTTTTAACAGTGCCTAAAGCTAGTAAAGTTGAAGAACTTGAAAGTGAAGTACAACAATATATTGGAGCACCTTATATTGTTGCAACATGTAATGCAACAGCAGCTATTCACTTAGCTTTAAGTGCTATGGAATTAAAACGAGCAGATAAAATTCTTATGAGTGTAAACTCTTTTGCTTCATTACCTGAAACAGTACGGCATTTTGATGCTGAACCTATTTTTATTGATACAGAAGATAATGGTTTTAATATAAACCTTGATAAACTTGAATCATATTTAGAGGAAAATAACAGTAAAAAGTTAAGAGGAGCTATTATATCTTTTGTAGCAGGTGTTATTCCTGACCTTGATAGACTATATAGTATTGTAAAAAAATATAATATCATTTTAATAGAAGATGCTACAACAGCTATGGGAAGTATGTATAAGAATAGTATGGTTGGTTCTTTAGAAGCTGATATGACAATCTTTTCTACAAACTACTCAAATGGTAAATCAGCATTAAATAATAGTGGTTTTATAGCAACAGCAAATGAAGATTTAGCTACAAAAGCAAAGCTTTTACGAACTCATGCACTTTCTACTAGCTATGATGATTATGGTAATTTAGATTATATTTATGATGTTGTAGATATAGGCTATAAATATGATATGACTGATTTAGAAGCTGCATTTAATCTAGCACAATTTTATAAAACTAATGATTTTTGTGATAGAAGAGCAGAAATTGCTAAAATTTATAATAAAAAACTAGCAAATTTAAAGCATATTGTATTACCTGCATATGATGAAGAGTTTATTTTTAGTCAATATATTATTAAAGTTTCTAAAAATAGAGATGCTTTTGCTAGAGCATTAAAAGAGGAGGGTATAGCTACAGGATTAAACTATATACCTTTACATCTTTTATCTTATTATAAACAAAAATATAAACTAAAAATAACTGCTTTTCCAAATGCTCTAAATACTTATGGACAAATCTTATCATTACCTATTTATCCATCATTAAGTGATGAAGAGGTTGAATATATTTGTGAAAAAGTTATTAAAATAGCAAATGAGTGGATTTAAACGCCAGTTAAATTCTTGGGTTGAACAATATCTGTTCTTCCCAAATCCTTTACAAACACTAATCTCTATGGCAGTATTGCCACTTACTGTATTTTACTGTATGATTGTTGCTTATAAAAGAATGTCTGCAAAACCACAATATTTTGGAATACCAGTTATTAGTATTGGTAACTTAGTTGTTGGTGGAAGTGGTAAAACTCCTGTAGCTATTGCACTTGCAAAGAGTAAGGATGGTGTTGCTATTATACTTCGTGGGTATGGTAGAGATTCACAAGGGCTACATATAGTATCTCAAAATGGTAAAATTTTATGTGATATAAATACAAGTGGAGATGAAGCTATGCTTTTAGCTTTATCATTACCAAATGCAACAGTTATTGTATCAGAAAATAGAAGTGAAGCTGTTGTAAAAGCTAAAGAGTTGGGATGTAAGATTGTATTTCTAGATGATGGATATAGACATCATCAGCTTGTAAAGTTTGATATTTTAATTCGCCCAGAAACTGAACCTACAAATATCTTTTGTTTACCAAGTGGTGGATATAAAGAAACTAAGATGATGTATAGCTTTGCTGATATTGTTTTAAAAGATGGTACTGATTTTAATAGAGTTGTAACTTTTAAGTACAATGATAAAAAAGTAGAAGAGTTACCAAAAGAAATTGTACTGCTTACGGCAATCTCAAAACATAAAAGACTTTTAAAGTATTTACCAGAAGATATAAAAACAGTTGCCTATCCTGACCATCATTACTTTACAAAAGAGGATTTAGAAGAATTAGATACTAAATACCCAAATCATAGTATAGTTACAACACAAAAAGATGAAGTAAAACTAAAACAATTTAATTTACAAAATCTTTATATTATGGAACTTGAAGTTCTTGTAAATCAAGAACATATAGATAAAATTGATGAATTTATAAGTAATATTGTATTACAATAAGGTAATACAATATAAAAGGGGTGATAAATGCTATCTGTAAGATTAGATTCAACACTTGAATCACAATTAAATCAAGTCTCAAAAGTTAAAAATACTACAAAAACAGAAGTTATCAAAAATGCTTTAAATTATTACTTTGATATGATAAAAGATGAAAGTAAAGTTAGCCCTTATAGTTTAGGTAAAAATCTATTTGGAAAATATAGTAGTTCACAAGAAAACTTATCTACAACATACAAACAAACTCTAAAAGAAAAACTAAATGCAAAACACAATCATAGATAGTGGTCCACTTATAGCACTATTTGATAGTAGTGATAAATATCATAAAACTGTATTAAAGTTTATGGAAGATTTTCAAGGGGAACTTATAACTACTTGGGCAGTAGTTACTGAGGTTACTCATATGTTAGATTTTAATTTAAAAGTTCAGATTGATTTTCTGAAATGGATAGAGTTAGGTGGTATAACAATATATGATATCAATAAAAAAGATTTATCAAGTATCATACTTATGATGTCAAAATATACAAATGTACCTATGGATTTAGCAGATAGTAGCTTGATGTTGGTTGCTCAAAATTATAATATAAAAGATATTATAAGTATAGATAGTGATTTTGATATTTATCGAACTCTTAAAAAACAGAGTTTGAATAATTTGTTGAGATG
>CAYUNC010000111.1:0-4298 GCA_964445915.1 uncultured Arcobacter sp. | reverse complement strand
CTATGTTCTAATAATCCTTTAACTATCTCTTGATTTGTAATATTATCTTCTACTAAAAGGATATTACTACCTTTTAATGTTGTAATTTGAGTTGTATCAATTTGTTTTATATGTGCTATATTATTTTCATCACCTTTTGGCAGTCTAATCTCAAAGGTAAATTTACTACCCTTTCCTAGTTCACTTTCAAAATAAATAGTCCCATCCATTAATTCAACTAATTGTTTTGATATAGAAAGTCCAAGACCTGTACCCCCATATTTTCTAGTTGTACTAGCATCTGCTTGACTAAATGATTGAAAAAGTTTTTTCTGCTCTTTTTTACCTATACCTATACCTGTATCTATAATCTCAAATTTAAATATATCTGTTGGAGTATGTGAAATATAAACTTTTACAAAACCTTTTTCTGTAAATTTAATACTATTACTTATAAGGTTCATTAAAATTTGTGATATTCGCAAAGAATCTCCAAATAAACAATTTTCTATATCTTTATCATAAAATATATCAAATTCAATGTCTTTTTCAATAGCTCTAAATGAAACTATACTTGAGATATTTGCAATTAATTCATTTAAATTAAAATCTATTTTTTCAATATTTAATTTTCCAGCTTCTATTTTACTAAAATCTAAAATATCATTAATAATATTTAAAAGATTATTAGATGATGTTTCTATGGTATTTGAATATTTTTTTTGTTTATCAGTAAGAGTTGTTTCTTTTAGTAGATATGTCATACCTATAATACCATTTATAGGTGTTCTTATCTCATGTGACATATTGGCTAAAAATTGAGATTTTGCTTGATTAGATAATTGTGCTTTTTCTTTTTCTTTAATTAACTCATACTCTTTTTGTTTTAGTTCAGTTAAATCAACTATGGCTGTAATTCTAGTTACTTTACCTTTAATAGTTGTATTGTCGCCTTTTAGATATGTAGGAAATGATGTCCCATCTTTTTTTAATACTCTAATCTCGTATGGTTCAATTGATTGATTAATCATATTTGCTTTTGCAATCTCTACATCATCAGGATGAACAAATGATAAAGCATTTTTACCTACTAACTCACTTTTATCTTGATACTTTAAAAGTTTTAGACCAGCTTCATTTATATCTATACAGATATTATTTTGAAATAATGCTATTGTTTCAATTGTATTATTAAATAAATATTCAAAATCAGATAAGGAATCCTCTAGTTTATACTGTTTTACCTCTAATTTTTTATTTGATTCTTTTAAGATATATTGTCTATACAAAATAAATACTCCAACTATAAACACAACTAATAAAATTTTCCAAATTAATATATAATCAGTTTTTGAAGCATAAGATACATCTACCCATTTATTTAATATATTTTGTTTAGTTGAATAATCAATAGAATCTATCGCTTTTTGTAGAATATTATTTAAAATTGGTTCATCATTTCTTGTTGCTATATTTAGTTTCAACTGATGTATAAATTTTCCAGATACTGAAATAGTACTAATATAATTCTTTTGAATTTCATAGTTTAGCACTATACTATTATCTAAATAACCAAATATCCTACCTGATTCAACTTTATCTAAACCATCATCTATAGATTTAACTTCAACTAAATTTATATTAGGATATTCTTTTCTTAATGTTTCATGCAAAGAATAACCTTTTACTACACCTAATTTTTGCTTTATTATACTTTCAAGATTATCAATAAAAGGGATACCAACTTTTGTAGCAATAACAATTGGAGCAGTAATATATGCCGATGTAAAATCCATATATTCTCTTCTTGATTTAGTATTTGAAGCTAAAGATAATATATCACACTCTCTTTCTTTTGCTTTTTCTAAAGAGTGTACCCAAGATGTAGTTTGTACAAGTTCTATAGGTGTATTTATACTTTGACTAATTAATTTTATATAATCAGATGATAATCCTATATGTTTTTTATTTTCTATTTTTTCAAATGGCATCCAATTTGGATCTATACACATTTTTATAACTTTTTTATTTTTTAGATACTTTTTTTGTTCTAAAGTTAAATTTAAAATGAATTTATTATTTTTAACTTTACTTAAACCTAACCATTTATTTTTAATTTCATCTCTTTTTTGTTTAGATATAGCATTTAATCCTTTTTGCAATATAGATTGTAAGATTGGTTTATCTATTCTTGAAAAAAAATGTAAAGATGGAGTTTTAAATGTTTTTTGAGCAATACCTTTTATACCTATAATCATATTTTCTCTAATCATATTATTCATAGTAATTTGACTATCATATATTGCATCTACTTGATGATTTAACAGTAAATTAATAGCTTCATTATAATCTTTTGTAAAAGCAAATTTTATCTTAGGAAAATGTTGTTTTATGTCATCTATACGACCATTTCCTTCTGTTATAGCTAAAATCTTACCCTCTAAATCTTTTAATAAATTTATACTATTATCATATTCTCTCATATAGATAAAATCTTTCATTTTAAAAAAACCATCTCCATATAGACCAAATTTCTCTCTATTTTTTGTATAATAAGTTGCAGGAATCATATCAATTATTTTATTTTCTAAACCAGATAAAATATTTGGCCATCTATCACTTACTATTTCTACTTTAAGACCAGTAAGATTAATAACCTCTTTTAAAAAATCACCAGCAACTCCATCTATATCTGTACCATTATTTGAATAGATAGCTGGTTTCCATTGTTCTACACCAACTTTTAAAATATTATTTTTTATAAACTCTTTTTCTTGTGTTGTCAAATTAATAAGTATCGGTGATAACTTTTCCAATCCCAGTATCCATTTATTTATTAACTGTTCTAATTCATTTGATTTGATTTGCTTTAATGACTTTTTAATAATAGAATGAAGTATTTTATTTTCTTTATTGATACCATATCGTAAATCTTCTCTCTTAATACCTGTATATTCATCTATAGCTTTTATATTCGTAGCTAATTGAAACTTAATAGCTTTTAATCCTGTAGTATAATTAGCCAAAAAATAATCAATCTCTCCAAAAGCCAATGCTTTAACTTTTTGATTGCTTCCCTCATATTGCTTAACTTTAATACCAAGTTTTTTTAAAGTATCAATATAAAACATATTTTTGTTTACACCAACTCTTTTCCCTTTTAAATCTTTAATATGTTTATATTTTACATCATCTTTTAAGCCAAATATATATGTAGGTATCTCATAAAATGGTTCACTAAATATAGTAAATTCTTCTCTTGCCTGCGTATGTGAAATACCACTTATCATATCTACATTTTTTTCTTTAAAACTGTCTAAAGCTTTTGACCAAGATAATGTTTTTTTATTAAACTTTAAACCACTAAGTTCTGATATCTTTTCTAGTATATCTACACTTAAACCTTGGTGTTTATCATATTCAATAAATGAAAAAGGTTTAAAGTTATTTAACATAGCAATTGTTACAGATTGTTTTTGTTTTATATAATCTTGCTCTTCATCGGTGAAAATATATTTAGATTTTAATATTGATTTATTTTTATATGGTTTTATATAACTATATATTTTATTTTGTAAATTAGATAATTCATCTTTTGGAATAGCTTTATAAGCTTTATTAATAATAGATTGCAAATGGGGATACTGTTTACTTATACCTATAGATACTTCACTAAACTTATCATAAATAGTTTTTGCAACTTTTAAATTATATTTATCTAATAACTCTTTATTTTTATTGTATGTTACAAATGCATCAATATTTTTATTTTCAAAAAGTTGTTTGTACATATCTAAATCAGATTTAACTTCTATAATATTTATTTTATCAGAGATCTCTTTTACAATATCAATAGTTATAGATTTTGCTTTTACAAGAACTGTTTTTGTCTTTAACTCTTGTAGATTTGATATATCATTATTTGATTTTCTAACTACTAAATAATTTGGCTCAAAATTATAAGCTTTTGTATATAAAAAATACTTTTCTTCTCGTTCTTTACTCCAACTAAGATTCATAATACCATGAATATTGTTATCTTTACTATTTACAACTTGACTATATCCATCTGTCCAAGTATCATATCTAATAGGGATAATATTTAAACTACTGTATCTATTTAATAATTTTAGATAATCTGTATGGATAGTATTACCATCACCATCATGATTCCAGTAGTTCATAACTGTAACTTTTACCATTGGATTATCTTTTAACCAATTCTTTTCCTCTTTTGTAAGATTAAGTGTATTTGCTAAAACAATATTCGTAAACATAATAAATAATAAGGTTAATAATTTTAATTTCATAATTTATTA
>CAYUNC010000110.1:0-4303 GCA_964445915.1 uncultured Arcobacter sp. | reverse complement strand
TCACATAATGAAAAAGCATTTTTGACTAATGAAACTAAAGAGATTTTATTATTGAAAAATGTAGTTTATGTAAGTGATGCAGGTATGCCTTGTGTTAGTGATCCTGGAGCATTATTAGTAAATTTTTGTATTGATAATGATATAAAATATGATGTATTACCTGGAGCAAATGCGGTATTAACTGCTTTTGCAATGAGTGGATTTGAAAATAAGGAGTTTACATTCTTTGGATTTTTACCGCATAAAGGAAAAGATAGAGAAAATCAACTTCAATCTATAATAGATAGTAGATTTATCACTATACTTTATGAATCACCTCATCGACTTTTAAAATTATTAGATAAGCTATCTAAAAATATACCTGATAGAAATATATTTGTAGCTAAAGAGATTACAAAAATGTATCAACAAAGTTTTAAAGGAACGGCTAAAGAGCTTAATGAACAGCTGAAGAATACTGAGATAAAAGGGGAATGGGTTGTAGTAATTGATAACCTAAATTTATCTTCAGGACAAGCAATAACCACCAAAGATATTGAAGATTTAGACCTAGCTCCTAAGCAAAAAGCAAAACTACTTTCAAAATTAACAGGACTTACTGTTAAAGAAATCTATAATCAACTAACATCATAAACACTTTATAACTAACTTTTAGATATAATCGCGGTATGATAGTATACGGAAAACAAATAGTATTTCATATCTTGGATAAACATCCTGAAATGATTAATGAAATATTTTTAACAAAAGAAATTGAAAAGAGCCTTTTTAACAAGTTTAATAAACTTAATAAAAAGATAGTTAGACCTGACAGTATGAAAGCACAAGCATTAGCTCGTGGCGGAAATCACCAAGGTTTTTTATTAGATATTACAGAATATCATTATGCAACATTAGCAGATATAAAGCAACATAACTTTGTATTAGTTCTTGATGGCTTAACTGATATTGGAAATATTGGAGCAATTGTAAGATCTGCTTATGGACTAGGAGTTGATGCTATAGCAGTATGTGGATTGAAAAATCTAAATGCCGCAGCAATTACTCGTACAAGTAGTGGAACAATGCTAGATATTCCTGTAACTTTATATCAAAACAGTGCCGATGTAGCAAATGAACTTAAACAAGTTGGTTTTACTTTAATTGGTGCTGATATGGATGGTGAAGAGATAAGTAGTTTCTCAAAAGAGCCAAAAGAAAAAATTGCTTTAATTTTAGGTAGTGAAGGGACTGGTCTTTCTAAAAAGATAGTTTCAAAACTAGATAAAAAAGTAAAAATATCTATGAGTAACAATTTTGATAGTTTAAATGTATCAGTTGCTGCTGGTATATTAATACATTCTATTGGACAAGCTAAATAAATTATGTTTAAAATAGTTTTATTTTTATTTATTTTTATTAATACTGCTATGGGAGACCAATTATTTGATAAGATAGAAAATTTAATTGGACAAGATACACTAAAACAACATAATAAGCTAATTCAATTAGTATTTAAAAATAAAGAAAAATTTTATAAAACTAAAACCCAGTTGAACTATAAACTGATTTTAAGAACATTAAGAAATAAAGGTCTCTTACACTTAAAATTTAAATCTCCTAAAAGTTTTAATATAGAGTTTTTGACAAATACGGATGCTATAAAATCTCTTAAGATATTAAATGAAACATTAAGAGCTATGGGGTATTATTATTATTTTACCATATCATCTACTTATAATAATGAAAAGGGTGCAATGAAATGGGTTATTTCATTTAAAACAGAGTATGCTTTAGACCCATATTTATTAACCGAAGAGCTAAGATTAAAGTCTTGTAAAGTTTTAGATATTACTAAAATAAATAGCACTTATTGGAAATATACTCTTGATGTAAATAATGCAAAAATAAGAGAAGCAGTTAAAGTAGATAAAGGTGAAAAAGTTATTTTTCAAAAACCTTTACGACCATATTTTATAGAAGTTACAAATGCAACAAAATTACAAGTTATTGGAAGAAATTTAAACCATTGGTTTCCATATATCGCTTTTTATGATAAACATTTAAATGTATTAAAAGTGATAAAAAAAGATAGAGTTTACAAAGGATATATTACAAATGTTCCACGTGAAACAAAGTATATAAAAATTACAGATTTATATACATTAATAAATATTAAAAGAGGACTTAGCATTATTATTAAATAAAGCCAGGTTAAGTAAACAAATAAAAGGATAAAATAAAATGTTTGATGAGATAAAGTTTAATAGAGTAGACAACCTACCAAAATATGTTTTTGCCGAGATTAACGATATTAAAACACAATTAAAAAAAGAGGGTCAAGAGATTATCGATTTCTCTATGGGAAATCCTGATGGTGATACTCCTGAGCATATTGTTGATAGTTTAGTTGACAGTGCTAGAACATCTGGAACTCATGGCTATTCTCCATCTCAAGGTATCCCAGAAGTTCTTGATGCAATAGCCTCTTGGTATAAAAGAAGATATGGTGTAACATTAGACACTAAAACTCAAACAATAGCAACTATTGGAAGTAAAGATGGTTATTCACATCTAGCTTATGCTATTACAAATCCAGGTGATGTAGCAGTAGTTCCAACACCAACTTATCCTATCCATGCATATTCATTTATCCTTGCTGGTGGAGTAGTAGAAGATTTAAAACTTACATTTGATGAGCATTATAATATTGATGAAGATAAGTTTTTTACAGACTTAGAATATATCTTTAAATCAGCACATGTAAAACCAAAGTATGTTTTAGTTAACTTTCCTCATAATCCAACAGCAGCAACCGTAACTCCTGAATTTTATGTAAGATTAGTTGCTATGGCAAAAAGAGAAAGATTTTATGTTATTAGTGATATTGCTTATGGTGATATTAGTTTTGGTGGATATAAAACTCCTTCTATTATGGAAGTTGACGGTGCTTTAGATGTTGCAGTTGAAAGTTTTACAGTAAGTAAATCTTACAATATGGCAGGTTGGAGAATTGGATTTTTTGTTGGAAATGAAAAACTAATTGGTGCTTTAACAAAACTAAAATCTTGGTTAGATTATGGAATGTTTACACCTATTCAAGTTGCAGCTGCAACAGCATTAAATGGTCCTATTGATTGCGTAAATGAGATAACAGAAAGATATAATCATAGACAAGATAAGTTTATAGAAGAGTTTGCAAAAATTGGTTGGGTTATCAAAAGAAATAAAGCTAGTATGTTTATTTGGGCTAAAATTCCTGATTGTGTACTTCATCTTGGAACTTTAGAGTTTGCAAAGAAATTATTAGCCCAGCAAGGAATTGCTATGAGTCCTGGTGTTGGATTTGGACAAGATGGTGAAGATTGGGTAAGAATTGCACTTATAGAAAGTGATGAGAGAATTGAACAAGCAGCATTAAGAGTTCAAGAGTTCTTGAAGCAATATAGAAAATAAGGAATATAGATGTTAAGAATTGGTATCGTTGGAGTTGGAACTGTAGGGCAAAGTGTTTGTAATATTTTAGAAGACAATAAAGATATTATTACTGCTCGTGCTGGTATTGAAATAGTAGCAGTTGCTGGTGTAGTAAATAATCTTTCTAAAAAAAGAGATGTTAGTATTAAATTAACTGACAATCCAGATGATTTAATAAATGATGATTCTATTGATATTATTGTTGAGCTTATGGGTGGAGTTGAACAACCTTATGATGTAGTTAAAAAAGCATTAGAAAAAGGAAAAGCTGTTGTAACTGCAAATAAAGCATTATTAGCTTACCACAGATACGAACTTCAAGAATTAGCTGGAGATACTGCTTTTGAATATGAAGCTGCTGTTGCTGGTGGTATTCCAATTATTAATGCACTAAGAGATGGTTTAACTGCAAATCATATTGAATCAATTAGAGGTATCATAAATGGTACTTGTAACTATATGCTTGATAAAATGATAAATGAAAATATACCTTATGATGTAATTTTAAAAGAAGCTCAAGAATTAGGATATGCCGAAGCTGACCCTACTTTTGATGTTGGTGGTTTTGATGCTGCTCATAAACTTTTAATTTTAGCTTCTATTGCTTATGGAATTGATGCTAAACCAGAAGATATTTTAATTGAAGGTATTGAAAATATTAGTGCTGAAGATATTGAATTTGCTAAAGAATTTAACTATGCTATAAAATTACTTGGTATTGCTAAAAAGAAAGGTAATCAAGTAGAACTAAGAGTTCATGCTGTACTTATTCCAAATACTGAAATGATTGCAAAAGTTGATGGTGTTATGAATGGAGTTTCTGTAATAGGAGATAAAGTTGGTGAAA
>CAYUNC010000109.1:0-4337 GCA_964445915.1 uncultured Arcobacter sp. | reverse complement strand
AGAAACTGATAGAAATTAGCTTTAGCCCGTCGCAAACCTCGCCACTTTAGTGGTAGCGGAAGGAATTAAATTAGATTTATATGAACTAAGGCAAGAAACATAAACTCAGCTCACTTCAGTGGGAGTGGAGTATTACAAAAGTAAGAGGTTATTATGGAATTTCATGGAATAGAAATGATCGGTTCTTTTATAAACCAACTTCTTTCCACCAAACCAACTTATACATCAAATGATGAAGGAAGATTAATATTTGTACAGAATGAAAGTGCTTTATACTGTGGTTCTACTGGATCAATTGGTAAATGGATGTTAATGATAGATGGAGCATCAGATCAGACAATAGGTGGTACGAAAACATTTACTACTATACCATACTTACCTAGTACTGATCCTACACATGATAATCATGCTGTAAGAAAAGGTTACTTGGATGATATAATTAGTAGTAGTTTAACGTATAAAGTAAAAGTTACATCTAACGACACCACAGCTGATTATTTATATAGTAAATTAAGAGCTGGGGATGGAATTACAATATCAGAATACAATGATGGTGGAAATGAAGATGTACAAATAAGTATTACTAATATTGATACTTATGTAAAAACTACTGGTAATCAAAGTATTGCTGGAATCAAAACATTTACATCATTTCCTGTACTGCCTTCTAGCGAACCATCTACAGATTATCAAGCAGCTAATAAAAAATATGTTGATGATCAGATAGCTGGAGTTGGGGGTATGTCTGATACATATAAAGTTAAAGTAAAATCAAGTGACACAACTGCTAATTATTTATATAATAAAGTTGTTGCTGGTTCTAATTATATTGATATTGGAACAAGTGGATCAGGTGATATAGATTTGACTATAGATTTAGCATCTACTTATAAAAGTGCTTTTCACAAAGTTAAGGTTTCTTCTAATGACACTACACCAGGCTATTTAATAAACAAGTTATTGGGTACTGATTTAGTTTCTATATCAGAATATAATGATGGTAATAATGAAAAAGTAAAAATAGAAGTTAATTTAAATAATATGGCATTTTTCGGATTTCCACCAGAAAGAAAACAACCTAATACTACATATGATGCAGAAACTCCTGGATTTTTATATATCAATAATTTCACTGCAGATTATTGGCATATTAGAATAAATGGTGAACGTATAGATCATATTTATCCCTTTTCTCCTTACGCTGGTGATTCGCTTACATATTTAATTCCAATACCTGGTAATGTAACTTATTATGTTGACATTTCATTTGACCCAAGTCAAGTATGGATATACTGGGTACCAATTTTATTTTCATAAGTTACCAAAAGAAATTAATTAGCAGCTAACTTTTTTAGCTGCTAATTAAGATCTTAACCAACTCCAATCTTCTTCATATTTGTTATAACCAGCAAGTATACCCCAAGCATCTTCTTCTGTGTTGTCTATAAATGAACCAGATCCTTCTTCTAATACATTCATTTTCCACAAATAGCATGCCCAATATAAGGCGGATACATTGTCATCATTAAGAGTTTTTCCATAAAATTTATTATCATCTTCTATAAAATCAGACAATTGTTTTATAGTGAGATCATCACATAAACTTAAATTTCCATTTTCTATCATTTTTTTCATAAACAGCACGGCATTGATTTTTGTTTTTGTAGTAGATCTTATTCCTAACCTTCCTCTTTTTTTACTTTCATTTAATAAATTATCATATTCTAGATCCCACCATAATTTATTGACCACTGCTATTCCTTCTGCATTACTTTCAACAATAACATAAGCTGAATTATAATAATTAGCTAGTCGATAAATCACATCAGTAAATTTAAAAACATCAATTTTATTATTATTATATACAGCTACTTGTTCTGCTTTTGGAGGGTCTTCACTAATTATTTTTAGTACTTGAGCAGAAGATGCATTACCACCAGTTCCCTTAGCTGTGTCTACCCCAATAACATATGAAGATTCTTTTTCTGGTTTCTGATATATTAATAAATCACCATCTAGTTCTCTTTCTATAGGATTTTTAACAAGCAGTGGTAATTTTTTTAATACTTCTATATCAATTACTGTATCAACACTTCCTACAAAATCAACTTCAAATTCTTGATTAAATTGTGTTTGCGTCATATTTTTTAATTGTTCTTTTTTCCACTTTTCATTTCTGCCAGGAACGTCTCGCCATGTTGATTTAAAATAAGCAAAAGAGTTTCGTTTATTTTCAGCATCAGTATATATCCGCCAAAATAGATTATGAATACCTGATGGCGTACTAATTATTATAATTTTTGATTTTTTAGATGCGGATATTGCAGGATAATTGGCAGCCCAGAAATCTTGTGCAATATTAGGAGGTACAAACGCAAATTCATCAAGACACAGAATTGAAAGTGCACGGCCACGAAAAGAATCTGGTGTTGTAGCTGATGTTTCTATTCTTGTTCCATTTTCAAATACAATGGAGTACTTATTGTATTCAACAACACCAGGTTTGATCCATACAGGAAGTTCTTCATACATTGTTCTTATTCTTGATAAAAAATCTTTAGCAGATGCTGCTTTATTACTTCCTATACCAATAAATTTATCAGAATTAAAACAAGCGTACCAGAGTATATAAGCAGCGACAGAAATTGTTTTTCCTGATTGTCTTGAAAGTAGACCAATAAAAAATCTATTATTGTGAATTAATTCAATAATACTTTTTTGATAATTTCTTAGATTAAAAATTGTACGTCCTAAATCTGGATGTACTATCTTAACATAGTTGAAAAATTCAAAAGGATTTTCTTTACAAAGTATTAATTTCTGAATTTTATCTGTATCATATTCTACATCTTTGTTTGGTGCTTTAACAAAATCACTGTATTTTATGCTCATAAAAAGTAAATCCTCTCCACTAATTATTTAAAATTATTTATATAAATATAAAGTAGAATGGTTTTCGATTGCATTTTAGAATTAATATTATGTTATATTATTATAGTTTTAATTCTGTACAAAATATAAATTTTAAATCAATTAATCATTTTTAGTAAAAAAGGAGAAATACATAATGAGTATCATAGAAAAAACAGAGAAATTTTTAAATGAAGTTGGAAACAAATCTAAAGTTAACAAAGTGGATATTTTTTATGATAAAGCATGTCAGGTTTGTAATGAAGCAACTAAAGGTTTAAATAGCTTAAGATCATATGTTGATGTCATGGAAAAAAAATTTGATGATAAATTATTAAGTAAATCTCATAAACAAATAACAAAAATAATTGATGATTTAAGAACTGTATTACAGAATATCACAAGTTTTGCTAATAAACATTTAGACTAACTCTTAGGTAGCTGAGTTTAGTAAAAGATTCATGCATAGAAATTGACTTTAGCCTACTACAAATTTCATTACTTTAAAGTACCTCTTGTAGCTTGTAGATATTTGTAATATTGTATCACTTCAGTGAAAGCGAAGTGTCACTTTAATAAAAAAGGAGGGAAGCTGTTTTTTGGTATTCATACCACCAAATTTTTTTTACAGCGTATATATTAATGAACTGTTATATAGACGATCATAATCATATATTTTTAGTTGGAGCGAAACTAACTTTGTGCAAAAGAAATATATCTATATCGGATGATATAGAGAAAAGTAATTTGGAAAACGTTTTGGATATTGATGACTTATGCGATGAATGTAAATATAAAGCAGCGTGTATCTTAGAAGAAAAATTAATGCAAGAAAAAGAAACTAAATTTTCATCAAATGAAAATAAAACAGTCAGTAAAACATCTCAGTATAAATGATGAAATCTTCACGGCGTATACACAATGAAATTTTATAATTATTTAATAGAGGGATACTTAAGGTCTGAGTATAAAATAGGATTTGAATTAGAAGCTTGCTATAGAGGTGATGACTTTTCTGAAATACGTAATTTCTTTAAAAAGTATTGGCCGATAGGTGGTACATTAGGTGAAGATAATTCAATAGAACCGGACTCAGAATATGATGAAGATTTAGCCTATGCAATATGGGAAGATATGTTTGGTGAGGATAGTGAAGGTGGTACATGGGTATTTAATGGATTAGGATGGAGAACATCATCAGAACTAGAAGAAAAGCTAAGAGATTATTTAGAAACATACTTCAGATATAGTGGTGAATTAGATGAAGACGATCCAGAATATGAAGATAAATTCGAACAAGAATTATCTGCACTTATTGATGAATATGAAAGCTGTAAAGAATGGTCCCCTGATGTTTCATGGAGTGATTACTTAGATCAATTTAAAGGAGTTGTTGATATTGCATTTGAGTATTCCACCAATCCCTT
>CAYUNC010000108.1:0-4388 GCA_964445915.1 uncultured Arcobacter sp. | reverse complement strand
CAAGAAAAATGGGATAACAGTGGTCTAATAGTTGGAAATATGGAAGATGAGTTTCATAAAGTTTATATCTCTTTAGACTTAGATGAAAAAATGCTTGAAGATATAGAAAATAATAGTTTAATACTTACACATCATCCACTTATTTTTAGTCCGTTACAAACTATAAATTATGATAGCTATTCAACAAAACTATTACAAATATTAATTAAAAAAGATATCAAACTTATCTCAATGCATACAAATATAGATAAAACACATCTAAATATGTATGTGGCTACCCAAATACTTGGATTTGATGCTAAGTGTGATGAAGATTTTATTTGTTATGCTAATGTTGATATGAGTATGGATAAACTACAACAACTAGTAAAAGAGAAGTTAAATTTGGATTTTATAAAAAATGTAAAATGTAAAGATAATATTACAAAAATAGCACTTACTACAGGTGCAGGAATGAGTCTAATTTCAAAGATTAAAGCTGATTGTTTTTTAACTGGAGATATAAAATATCACGATGCTATGGAAGCACAAAGTAGAAATATTGGATTAATTGACATTGGACACTATGAAAGTGAACAGTACTTTAGCCCTTTATTAATGGGACTTATTGAAAAATATTTGCTAAAATATGAAATAAAAGCTATAATAAAGGCTTCACAAAATCCATTTAGTTATAAATAGATTAAGACACAAAGGAAAAAGAATTGAATAAAGATTTAGAACAACTTGTACAACTATCAAAATATGATGTTGCTATTACAGAATTTGAACCAAAGATTGCTAATGAAACTGAAAAGTTAGATGTATTTTTAAAAACAGCACAAAACTTAACATCACAAATTGATGAACTTTATAAAGTTATAGATGATAATAAAAATAAAAGAATTAAGAATGATATTCACCTAAAAGAATTATCATCAAAACTTGATGAAATATCAGCTAAAAGTAAACTTGTAAAAACAGAAAAAGAGATAAAAGCACTTCAACTTGAAGAAGAGATTGCTAAAGAACAAGTTAACTTTGCAAATGAAGAGATTGTAAGACTTGATGAATTAACAGCTTCAAAAAATGAAGAGTTAGAGACATTAAAAGCACAATTAACTGAAGAAGAAAATTCTAGCAAAGAGATAAAAGATGCAGTAGATAAGATTATTGCTGATTTAGAAGTTGCAAGAGGTGAAGTTTTTAAAAACAGAACTGAATTATTTGAGAAAGTTGATAAAAAAGTTTTAGCATTTTATGAAAAAATCAGAAGATGGGCTAAAGAAACAGCTGTAGTTCCTGTTAGAAATCAAGCTTGTTATGGATGTCATATGAAAATAACTGATAGAATTTACTATGAGTTTATCACTTCTGATGATATTAAGACTTGTCCTCACTGTGGAAGAATTATCTATAAAGATGATTCAGAGCAACAAGAAGAAAAATAATATAATTCTTGAATAAATTTATTCCCAAGACAATACTACTTGGGAATATATCAAATGTTTAAATACCTTTACTACTTACTAGCTTTAATAATATATATTTTAGCAATTCCCTACTTACTTTTTAAATCTTTAAATAAAAAATATAAAGATGCTATACCTGCAAAGTTTTTTCTTAAAAATAATTCAAGCTTTAAAGAAGATGGTATTTGGTTTCACAGTTGTTCAATGGGTGAAACAAGTGCATTAAAACCTATTTTTGATAAATTAGACACTAAAGATATTAATTTATCAGTTATAACAAATACTGGATTTACTCAAGGTACTAAAATGGGAGTGGTTACTAGATATTTGCCATTTGAGATATTTTTACCATTTTGGATAACAAAACAAAAAATGCTTTTAGTTATGGAAGCAGAACTTTGGTATATGTTATTTCTAGTTGCTTCACAAAAAGGTGCAAAAACTATTTTAATCAATGCTAGAATAAATGATAAAACTTATCCAAAATATAAAAAGTATAAATTTTTCTATCAACATATCTTTAATCATGTTGATAAGATATTTGCACAAAGTGATACTGATAAAAAACGGCTTGAAGAATTAGGGGCATCAAATATAGAAGTAATTGGGAATATAAAGCTGGCTACTTTACCAAAGGTTACTAAGAAATTAGAAAAGCCAAAAGAAACTATAATTACTTTAGGAAGCTCACATAGTACGGAAGAGGCGTTAGTTTTAGATTCTTGGGATAAAAGTCAGGGTAAGCTTATAATTGTCCCTAGGCACCCTGAAAGGTTTGATGAAGTTTTTGCAATAATACAAGTTAAATATCAAAATACAACTACCTCTTATCATAGATATTCTCAACAAGTTGACTTTAACAGTGATATTATTTTAGTTGATTGTATGGGTGAGTTAAATAATATTTATGCAATTAGTGATATAGTTATTCTAGGTGGTTCATTTATTGAGTTAGCAGGTGGTCACAATCCAATTGAACCTGCATTTTTTGGTTGTAAACTAATAAGTGGTAAGACTATATTCAATCAAAAGTCACTTTTTGAATGTGTTAATAACTATGTATTAGTTGAAAAAGATGAGTTAAAAACAACACTTAGTTCACTTAATAAGTTAAAATGTACGACATTAACTAAAATAGGAGATATAAATCCTATACTTAAAGAGATAAATAGTTTCTAAATTTTACATTTAGTAGCTTTTTTTATTAACTTAGAGGCTACTATTTCATTTTCATTTATTATACCATCAAGTTCTAAATCTTCAAAATCATCTATTTGTGCTTGATGAGTTACTTTAACTATTATCTTTATTTTTGGGTCAATATCTTTTATAGCTTCACAAATTAATCTTATTTTCTCATCATTATCAATTGCAATAATAACAGCTTTAGCATTTTTAATATAAAGTGAGTTTAACATAATTTTAGATGAAGCATTACCAAAAAAGACAATATCTCCTCTTTCATGACCAGTTTTAACATGTTGTCCATTATGTTCTATTGCCAAATATTGTAAATATGATTTTCTTAACTTTTTAACTATTTTTTGACCTAATAAAGAATATCCACAAACAATAATATGATCTTTTATATCAGCACTTACAACAGGATCTGATATTTCACTACTTTCATGATAAAAATAGTCTGTAAATCTTCTTACATATCTTAATACTAATGATGTAAATAACAATGATACAATTACAACAGAAATCATAATTTGATTTATCTCATCACTTATTAGATTATTTGCACTAGCAAGGGCAAATACTGCAAATGAGAACTCACCTACTTGTGCTAATGCCAAAGCAGTTTTAATAGCTCGTTTAGTAAAAGTAAAAAATCTTACAATAGTAAAAATAAGTACCACTTTTAAAGCTAAAATGCTACTGACTAAAGCAATTATAATAAAGAAGTTATCTATAAATGATGTTAGATTAACTTGCATTCCTATAGAGATAAAAAATATACTTAATAATAAATCTCTAAAAGGTACAAGGTCAGCTTCAATTTGATATTTATATTTAGTTTCAGCAATTAACATACCTGCTAAAAAAGCACCTAAAGAATATGAAAAACCAAATGTATGAGCAAATAATGCAGCAGATAACACAATTAATAAAATTGAAGATATAAATAACTCTTCTACTTTTGTATCAACTACATAAGCTAAAAATTTAGCCACTACATATTTTCCTAGTAAATAAAGTACAATCCCTACAAATACAGCAGAATAAAGTGTATTTAAAAGCATCTCCTCTAATGATACAGAAGAATCAGCTAATATAGTTATCATCAATAGTATAGGTATTACAGCTAAGTCTTGAAATATTAATATACCAACACTATTTCGTCCATAAGGTCTATGTATATCTCCATTATCATTTAAAACTTTTAATACTATTGCTGTTGATGATAAAGCAAGTGCAGAACCAATTATAATAGATGTTTTTATATCTAAGGAGAAAAAATAAAATGATATAAATGTAAAAAATAAAGTTGTTATTATTACTTGTAATAAACCAAATACAAATACTTCTTTTTTCATCTGTTTTAGATGATTAACAGAGAATTCTAATCCAATAGTAAACATAAGAAATACAATACCAAACTCTGCAATATCTGCAATATATTCTTGATTAATATGTGCAAAGTCCATAAAAATAGAGATAAATAAACCAGTAAAAATATATCCAACAATAGGAGATATTTTAAACTTTTTTAATATTAAGTTTAATAATAAAGATATAAATAATGTACCTACAATAATAGTTAAAATATCCATAATTTACCTTTATTTATTAGTTTTTAAATTATATCATAAACTAAATAATTAAAAATAAATAGAAAATAAAGATATAATTTAAAAAAATAATATAAAATAGTTATAAGTTAAGGAATAAAGATAAAAATACAAAAAAACAGTAAAGTCACACGAAAAA
>CAYUNC010000107.1:0-4488 GCA_964445915.1 uncultured Arcobacter sp. | reverse complement strand
CATGAACAAATGAAAGGTTCAGCTTCTCAAAATGGTATGGAATTAGAATTTTTTCAATCAAACTTAGAGGGTGAAATTGTAGATAAGATTCAAGAATGTTTAGGTGAAGTTGAGGGGATTATTATCAATCCAGCAGCTTATTCACATACAAGTATTGCTATTAGAGATGCATTGTCTGCTGTTGCTTTACCAACAGTTGAAGTTCATATTTCTAATCTTTATAAAAGAGAAGAGTTTAGACAAACTTCAATAACTGCAGCATCTGCAACTGGTGTTATTAGTGGTTTTGGTCCTTTTGGTTACCATATGGGACTTATTGCTTTAACTCAAATTATTAGTGAATTACAAGCTCAAAAAAAGATGCAAGAAGAAGCACAAGCTAAAACTGAAGCTTAAAACTTGAACAACTATATTTTACAAAATGAAAATGCAATTTTTTATGAGTGTGGATATAGTTGTGATAATGCCATCTATCTTAAGTTAGGAAATGAATCTTTTTTTATAACAGATGGTAGGTATGAGATAGATGCCAAACTCAATGTAAATAATTGTGAAGTTTTTATAACTAATGATTTAGTTAAACTTACAAGAAAACTTATCAAAAAATCAACAATCAAAAAACTATATTTTGACCCTAATGATTTTACTTTAGCCTCATTTTTACAATTAACAAAAAATATAAAAATAAAGTTTATCAAACAACCATACTTTTCAAAAGTAAAAAGAATAGTTAAAACTGATGATGAGATAAATCTTTTAAAAATGGCAAGTTCTTTGGGTCGTACTGGATTTAAAGAGTTTGCTTTATATTTATCAAAAAATGGTCTTAAAAAATCAGAACAATTTTTGCAGTTTAAAGCAAAAGAGTTTATGGGAAAAAGTGGAAGATTTGATTTGAGTTTTGACCCTATTGTTGCATTTGATAAAAGTAGTGCTAAACCTCATGCACTTCCTACATCTTTGAAATTGAAAAATAATAGTGTTGTATTGGTTGATGCAGGTATTAAGTATAAAAGATATTGTAGTGATAGAACTTGTACATCTGTATTTAATGATGATATTACATTTAAAAGAGAGCAAAAGTTTAAAACTAAAAAACAGCAAAAGATATATGATATAGTTTTAGATGCACAACAAACAGCTATTAAAAAAGCAAGAGTTGGTATGAAAGCATCTAAAATTGATAAAATCGCTAGAGATATTATAGAAAAAAGTGGTTATGGAAAACAATTTGTTCATAGCACTGGACATGGAGTAGGGCTTGATATTCATGAATATCCAAATATTTCTTCAAGAAGTGATGTCATAATAGAAGAAAATATGGTTTTTACAGTAGAACCTGGTATCTATTTAGAAAATGATTTTGGTGTAAGAATTGAAGATACTGTTGCTATGCAAAATGGTAAAGCAATAATAATCTAAAAAATATCACAACTCAAATATCTCTCACCTGTATCACATAAAATAGTTAAGATATTTTTATCTTTATTCTCTTCCAATGATGCTAATTGTATTGCAGAAAAAACATTTGCACCACTTGAAATACCCACAAATAATCCTTGAATTTTAGCTAAATCTTTAGTGCAATTTAAGGCATCTTGGTCACTAACTTTTATAATATCATCATAAATATCTTGGTCTAAAATATCAGGTATAAAACCTGCTCCGATACCTTGTATTTGATGACTTGACATCTTTTCTCCACTTAGAACTGCACTATTTTTTGGCTCTACTGCTATGATTTTGATATTTGGAATATTTTGTTTTAGTATCTTTCCTATACCACTTATAGTACCACCCGTACCAACAGAAGTTACAAATATATCAATATCTTTATCCATATCTTCTAAAATCTCTAAAGCTGTTGTTGTTTCGTGTATTGCTGGATTGTTTGGGTTTGAAAATTGTTGTAAAACTATGGCATTGTCTTCATTTTGTTGTATCTGATTTGCTTTATCAATAGAACCTTGCATACCCAAAGAACTTTTTGTCAAAACAATATTTGCTCCAAATGCTTTTATAAGTTGTTGTCGCTCTTTTGACATAGATTCAGGCATAGTTAAAGTAAGTTTTAAACCCAATGAAGCACATTGAGAGGCTAGGGCAACTCCTGTATTTCCACTTGTAGGTTCTATGATGTGAGTATCTTTATTTATAGTTTTATTGGCTAATGCTTGTTTGATCATATTCATAGCAACTCTATCTTTTACAGAACTTGTAGGGTTCATAAATTCACATTTTGCATATATATTTGCTGGTAAATTTTTGTCAATATTGTTTAGCTTTATTATCGGTGTGTTGCCAACTAGCTCAGCTATATTTTGTGCTATTTTCATATATATCCTTACTTTTTCATCATTGATAGTATAGCATATATTTCTATTTTTTATTTCTACCTTAAATTAAAATATTAAACTTAATAATCTTGTTTGTTAAATTAAAATATAGTATAATTAACTAACTTAAAAAACAAAGGAAATAAAATGCCAAAAATTAATAAATATGTTGATATTAGTGAAGTAGATAGAGAAGCGAAAAAGGATTATATAGATAGACATAGTCCATTTATATCTTGTAATGACACAGCAAAAGCTGGAGAGCCATTTGAAGTAACTGTAAAAATGGGAAATGAATATGCTCATCCAGATGATTTTGATCATTTTATTGAGTCAGTAACACTTTTTAATGGTGAATTAAAATTGGCACAAGCTACATATATCCCTGGAACTCTAGGAAATATTAAAGCTCATAATACAACAAAATTTACAATTATCCCTACAGGTACAAGCCTTAATCTTGTAGCTCATGGTTATTGTACAAAACATGGTATCTGGGAATCTACAGCTGTAGAAGTAACAGTAAGCTAAAAACTTTTATTTTTAGAGATAGTAAATAATTCTATCTCTAAAATACTTTTCAATATTTAAATCCAATTCAAAACATAAGCACTTCCTAACATAAATTGAAGTACAATAATATATAAAAAATTTATCATAAAGAGTAAAGTATGTGTGGAATAGTTGGATATATAGGGCATCAAAAAAGTAGTAAGATTTTATTGGATGGCTTAAAAGAGCTAGAATATCGTGGATATGATAGTGCTGGTATAGCTTTACTAGAAGAAGATAAGATAGATGTTTATAAAGCAGTTGGTAAAATTAAAAATCTTGAAGAGAAGATGCAGGATATTGATTTTAGTGCTGATTATTTTAATTTCAATATCGGAATTGGACATACTAGATGGGCAACTCATGGAAAACCAACAGAATTAAACGCACATCCTCATCTAGGCGAATATACTTATGTAGTTCATAATGGAATAATCGAAAATTATAAAGAGCTAAAAGATGAATTGATAAGTGCTGGACATAAGTTTGTATCTCAAACAGATACGGAAGTTATTGTTCATCTGTTTGAATTTTATTTTAATGAACTACAAGATGCATCAAAAGCTTTCAAAGAGATGATTGAAAGACTACAAGGTGCTTATTCTATACTTTTAATTACTAAAAGTGACCCAGATAAGATATTTTTTATGAAACATGGTTCACCTTTGGCTGTATCAAAAGGTAAGGTAAATGGTGAGATTATTTTTGCTTCATCTGATGCACCTTTGATAGGATTGGCTAGTGATGTTGTATATCTTGAAGACGGAGTATATGGGATAGCTACTCCAGATGGTCTTGTATTTAGCGAAGATGTTACTTGGGCGACTTTACCAACAAATAAAAAATCAGCTCAAAAAGATGGTTTTAGATTTTTTATGGAAAAAGAGATAAATGAACAAACTGATGTTGTGACTGATTGTATGATTGGTCGTATTGCTGATGATGAGATTTTGTTTGATGAGTTAAGTGATATATCATTTGAAGATATAGAAGAGATTAAAATTTGTGCTTGTGGTACATCTTATCATGCTGGATTGACTGCTAGTTATTTGTTTGAAAGATTGGCAAAAGTAAGATGTAGTATAGAAATAGCAAGTGAATTTAGATATAAAGAGCCTTTAATGGATAAGAATACTTTGTTTGTTGTAATATCTCAAAGTGGTGAAACAGCAGATACTTTAGAAGCTTTAAAGATGGCAAAAGAAGCTGGACTTAAAACTTTGGTGGTTTGTAATGTTGATAACTCAACTATGACAAGAACTGCTGATACATCTATCTTAACTAGAGCAGGGATAGAAAAGGGTGTTGCTAGTACAAAAGCATTTTCTACTCAAACAGTTGTATTGTGGATGATGGCATTATATATTGGACAAGAAAAAAAGACAATTTTAAAAGAGAAGTTAATATCAGAGATAAAAGCATTGAGAGAGGTGCCAAAATCTTTGGTTGTAGAAGATAATGTTCATGAAAAATGTAAAAGATTGAGCAAAAGATATCTTCATGGTCACGGGTTTTTCTTTATTGGAAGAGATGTATTTTTTCCACTTGCTTTAGAGGGTGCTTTAAAATTAAAAGAGATAAGTTATCTTCATGCTGAAGG
>CAYUNC010000106.1:0-4601 GCA_964445915.1 uncultured Arcobacter sp. | reverse complement strand
ATTGAAGATATTATAAAAAAAGGGTAAGGTTAAAAACCTTACCCTTTTTTAGTGTGCTTATTGGCACTATTAGTCTGGTTGATTCCATTCAATAAATTTAATATGACCTTCAGTATATGCTCTCATAGCAATACCAGCACTTGTCATTGTACCATCTGTACTAACATCATCTACACTATCTCCACTCCAAGTAAATGCAAAACCACCATCTTTTGTAGGTATAACACAATTAAAAGATGGAGTATATTTCACATCCCAAGTCCAATCTTCCTCAAGTTCAGAGCCATGAACATTAGTTTTAGCATAATCACTTGTACTAGCTGAATAAAATTGATTGTTTGATTGACTTTTATTGTTTACTAAGAATTCTGTCTTTATAGCTGTCATTGCATTGTTAAATTGTCGTGCAGCGATACCTGTAGTACTACTACCGTTAGTAACGGTATTGTTTCCTGGATCTATTCCAAAACCTTGCCAAGTTACTATTACATTACCATTATCCAAAACTGCTATATTTGGTAAGTTTTTAGTACCATTATCTGTACTATTTATTTTAAACTCTGCTTTTTCAATTGTATTATCAGAAGTATCAACTACAGCACCTGCAATATGGGTATTATCTTTACCTTGCCATACTATAAGCGCATCTTTATCATTAATCATTTTTATTTCTGGAAATTTTTGATTAAATTCTACCTTTGTTTGCAATTCTATTTGAGCAGTTGAATCTGCTATATCACTTTGAGAAAATTGTTTGAAAAGGATCTTAAATTTACTATTTTCTATAGGATCACCATTTGCATCTGTATTGTCATAAAAATATCTTTGTCCAGTTTTTATTTGTGAATATACAAGTGCAAACTTATCGTCACTAGTTATTGTCATTCTAGCTCTTAATCTTGATAGTAAGATAACTCTTTTCTGTAGATTACCTTCAATATTAAATGAAGCCAATCGCATTACTGGTTTATATTCTCTCTCTTCAGGGTTACCTTCACCATCTACTCCATCAATAATATCAGGATTTTGTCTTTGGTAACTAATAACAAATCCAGTATTTTGAGTAAATGCAAGTACTTGAGGCAATTCTTGTCTCTGTCCCCTAGCATCATTTGCAATAACTTCATCTGTAGTATGTACTCCATCTTCTGTAAAGATTCTAAAAGCAACATCATAACCATATGTTGGCAACAATCCATCCCAAACTATAACAAACTGACCATCTTTTAAAGTTTTAACTTGAGGATGTCTTATCTTATCTGATGTTTCATTTACTCTAGTTGTAGGAGATATTGTTACACCATCTTCAGATATTATCTTTTTATATAACTTACCATCTAATGATACCCATGTTACTACAACATTGTCATTTTGTAATAATGCCATTGAGGGTTCACTTGCTTTATCTATACCATCTGCAATTTTAAAATGATCACCTCTAGCTATTCCATCACTATCATATGATTGTCCTGTTAAAGTTTGAGAACTTTCTGGGGTAATCCCTTTCCAAACTATTATAAATCCTCCAGTATCAAGTCTTACCATTTGAGAATGTGATTGTTTACCAACTTGATAACCTTTATTTACAATTGATTCTTCACCCTCTTGTACATCTGTAAGTGAATTTATAATTTGATCAGCCACAGTATCTTCTTTTACTGACCAAGCTAACAGTTGTTTTTGGTTGTCATATTTAAATTTTGATTGGATACCATGTTCTGTAAAACTTGTATCTGCTTCTGAACTTTTACCTTTAGTTAAATAATATATTGCACCAGCATTTACTCCAGTAGGGTCTGGTATATCCATTCTTGTACCCATAGATACAATAATCTTATAATCTGTAGAATGCCACCACTCAACCTCACTACTTACATCATCACCTTTTACAAATTCTTTTTGTGCATCAAATGACCAATAGTGAACATCTTCTGTTTCATAACCAGATATTAATATATCTCCAATATTTGGTGTATAGTATATCCATCTATCCCCAACATATACAGCTTCAGGATACAGCTTACCAACAACATTTAAGTTTGTTTCTTGTACACCACAATATCCTCTATCTGCAGGATCCTTTATAGCTAAAAATGCTATATCTCCAGCATTACTACTAGTAGGTAATACATCTAATGATTTAGCTAAATATATTCTTTTATTTGTCAATATACCATTTTTATAGTGTGGCACAAAAGCTTCAAGATCAGATTCCCAGAAGTGTTCTTTTTTTGTGAAGGCTATATTTTGTCCCCATAGAGGATCAATAACTGTAGTTCTTGCTCCAGCACTAGCATTGAAAAATTCAAAAGTTGTATCTCTAAATATCAAATCTTTAAATCTACTAATAGTTGGAGGAACAGCAAGAGCAATCTCTGTAGCAACTGATGTAAATTCACCACCCATTACTACATACTCAACAGCATTTCCATCTTCTAAAACTACAACTTTTGTACCTTGCTTTAACTTCTTAGCATTAAGTCCAGCTAGACTATCTACATAATATGTACCATCAGCTGAAGGACCACCAGTAGAGGCAACTCTATCCATAACCCATTCACCTGTAGCTTCATCCCATGCTTGTACTTCAAAAGTGTCATTTTCTTCGTTGTATTCCCACCACTCTTTTAGTTTATCTTCAGCAGTTAATTCAGCAACTGCTTTTTGTCCTAAAGCTCGTCCATCTTCCAAACTAAGTAGTTGGTCATATTGAGCAGTTTGTCCTGCTGCTACTACTTCATTTAATGCTTTTTTATATGTTTCGTTAGCATTATATCTAGCAGCTATTGCTTGTCTTCTTCCTTCTTTTTCACGATCATTTAATTGTAGCTCATAAGTATGTATATCATCACCCGCATCATTTACAAAATTATCAACATCAAAACCAGTATTCATACCTCTATATGTAGCAAGTGCAAATGCATTTCCATTATCAGCACTATCAATATTTGGATTGATATTTATTGAAGTTGCAACACCATCTGCATTTAATCCTATAGTAAATGTAAAATTATTATTATCTATACCGTTATTAATAAATTCTGCTTTTCTGTCACGATTCCAATTGACTGGTAAAATAGTATCAACTTCAGCTGCAGCAAGTAAACTATCCAAATCAGTTACTAAGGGATTACCTTTGTAGTATGTTTGATAAATATTCTTGATGAATTTTTCTTTTTCAATAACCTCTGAAACTCTATGTTTCATAAATATATTTTGAACACTAGGTACTGCTACTTTACCCATAGTTGCCATAAGTGCTATTCCACCTATTAGAGCATACATATTAAAACCTTTACGGTTTAGTTTTTTCGCGATTTTTATCATTTGAAATCCTTTATGAAGTCACCTATAATATAAATTATAAATAAACTTAATGTTGTGGTTGGGAACATAGGCATATGACTGTTCTCTCTTTTATTTATAATTATATCATAAATAAAAGAGAAGACAGCGTGAAGCAACAAAGCTATTGAAACTAACAATAGACTATTTAGTACAGCACTAACAGTAAATATCAAAATATAATCAGCTTCACCTAACAGTGCTAAATCTTCATATTTACTATTGTATTTAGCCATAATACTTTGCATAAATGTTGTAGTCAATAACTCTATACCAACTACTATACCTAACATAGTATATGCAAAATAAAAATTATTCATCATATCCAATGGATTTGATGATAGATAAATATATATATTGCTCAATATAAACAATACAGATAAATATACAGATGATACAAGCATACTTTTATAGTCCTGTATTGACAAGATTATAAGTACAATAGCTATAGGTATTATCAGTATTGTTTCCATGATTATTTTTTTCTTGACCTTTTCATAGTAGTTTCATAATATGAATATATTATTTTACCTGATGGTGTCAAAAACTTTAGGCGATTGTTGTTTATTTGCATAAGTTTAAATCCACCTATGTAGTTGTTTTTTTGAATATTGAATTTTTTACCATGATAATCAACAGTAGCATATCTTTTATTGTTGATTTTATAATAACCAATAGCAAGTGGAAAAGATTTTTGTAGATTGAACTTAGATTGCATCTGTTTATGGTGCGATTTGTCCAAAGATACATCTACTTCAGCTTTTAGTTTAGCTTTTTCTTCTTTAGTTAAGATTTTACCATCTACGCTCATATTGTTTTTGTTTTTTTCCTCTTCAAGTTTTAGAAACTTGTCGGCAATATTTGACATAAGCATTGTACTACTCAACTCTTTTTCTACAGGTGTTTGGGGTATTTTAGTTGATTTTGTATTGACTTTTGCTGTTGTATTGCTTTCTTTTGAGGCATTAACCTCTTTTGAAATATTAGTGTCTTTTACAACAACTTCAGCTTTTGAGATATTAGTGTCTTTTGCAACTACAGTGTTAGTGAATATAAATCCCACTAAAAGTATTAATCTTATTTTATTTATCATTATTTATCCTTTATTTTTCTTAATATCAATTTGTCGTATGAAAACAATTCTATAAAATATCCATTTTCTATCAGACTATTTATAAGTATTGGTCGCATGATAAGTCTTTTGACATTTACATCCAATTTTGCAATTAAAGTATTTGATTCTATATCTTCTTTAA
>CAYUNC010000105.1:2131-4666 GCA_964445915.1 uncultured Arcobacter sp. | reverse complement strand
GATATCAAAAAAATAGATATGGAAAAAATCAATAGCACAAAAGATAAAATAATAACCAAGCTAACTATATTGAAAGACAAAATCGTATCTCTTATCATAGGAAAGACACTACTAAACGAACTTATTCGATTGAATAGAAGAGTTATTACTATTATGTTTCTTGTTGGATTGCTTCTCAATACTATCTTATCTTTGGCATTGAACTATGGTGATTTTCAGAAAAAAATCAAAAGACTAGATGTAAGTAAAAAAATTAATAAAATATGGACAGATAAAGATAAACTAAAATCAACAAGATACAATAGACTAAAAGTAAAATACGACAAAGTGGTAAAAGGAAAGTATTTGCACTCTGATATTACTGAAGAGAGAGAATTGTTGGAGATGCTTGCAAAAGATATAAGCAAAAAGTCATCAAACTATGTCTCGCTTCAAATAAGAAGTTTCAAAGAGGATGTATCATCAAATACTCTAGAAGCAACACTAGATATCAAAGTCAAAAGAATGATAATGCGACCTATTCTTATAAATATATTATTAGAAAATGGCTACTTTATAGAAACATTTACATTTGATACATTAAAAATAAGAAAACTAAAGGATAAATAATGATAAATAAAACTAAACTAATATTTTTTGTAGGATTGATTTCATATAGCACTATATTTGCAAATGAGGTAAATACTACAAAAGAATTAAATGCCACAACTCCTATCAAAAAAGATATGGTTAAAGTTACAGAGGCAAACTCAACTACACCTATCAAAAAAGATATAGCTAAAGTAGAAGATACAAATACATCTACAAAAGTTATGAATAGTACTCTTTTGATGTCAGAAATTGCAGATAAATTTATCAAACTAGAACAAGATAAAAATAAAAATGAAGTATCAGTTGATGGTAAGATATTGACAAAAGTTGAAAAAGCAACACTTAAAGCAACTGAAGCTACTGATTTGGATAAAGCACATGTAAATCAAATGATATCTAAGTTTAAGATACAAAAGTCATTTCCTATTGCACTTGGATACTATAAGATAAACAATGTAGTTTATGCAACAGTTCAATATCATGGTAAAAAATATAATCTTAAAAAGAACAATACTCTTGGTGGATTTAGACTAATAAATATCTATGACAATAGACTAAAGTTTGTGACACCATCTGGACAAATCATATCATCACATTATGAGACACTTACCTCAAGAGGAAAAAGGAAATAACCATGCAAACAACTTTGACAATACTTATATTAGCAACTTTAATAATCATCTCAATAGAAGATTATAAAAATATGCTTGTATCATCTTTGTATTTGTCATTGTTATTTATCTTGAGTAACTTATATATTTATAGCTCATCTACATCTTTAGATATATCTCAAAACTTCTATTTTGCATATACAGTTTTGGGTGTAGTTGTTGGTATCGAATTATTGGCAACTACTTTTATGCAAGATATTTTAAGTAGATTTGATGATAAATATAAAGATATGGTTTTGTTAGGTGAAGCTGACTATATCCTTATATTTACCGTATCTGCTGTATTAAACAATCTTACTTTAGTCTTAGCAACTATTTTACTACATACTATTTTCTCTTTTATTTATGATAAGTTCATAAATAAAACAGAGAATAGTTATACACCGATGTTCCCGACAACAACTGTATCTTTAGCTATAATTTATATTTATAGTGATATGATTAATACAATCACAACAAAACAATTCTAAAACAAAGGATTTCATATGATAAAAAAGTCAAAAATCAAATCATTTCGTAAAGCATTTAATCTATATGCACTTATTGGTGGTATAGCACTTATGGCTGTTATGGGTAATGTGGCAGTTCCTAGTATTCAAAATATGTTTACAAAGTTCAAAGTAAATGAGATTGCTGAAAAAGAAGCATATATTAAAGATTTATATGAATCTTATTATAAAGGTGTCAAGCTTGATGCTGCTAATAATGTTAATACTATTGACAGATTATTAGACCAAGCAATATTGGACAAAGTTGTACCACAAAACTTTAATAAAGATAAGTTTATAAAAAATGGCTTAGAGGGGAAATTATCATTTAGTCCTATAGATAATGATGGGGATAATATAGCAGATGGTATATCAATCACTTCTGGTATCCCTTTAACAGATAAGTTTGCACTTGCTGCATATCGTGGTACATTAGTAGGCGAATGGAAAGCAAATGGTATTGGTGAAGATGCTGATGGTAACCCATTTCATTCATATATGCTAGATTTAACAGATGAAGAAAAAGAGAAAAAAAGTCAAGAGATAGCTAAAACTTACAACATTGGAAAGAACTATGCTGCAAGAGCTGCGAATAGCTCTAAACTAATGTCTGCGACAGAAAGAGATGCTATGATAGCTTCTAGTGATGGACCTACTGATACACAAAAAGGTCAAGAATATTATGAATATGACCCAGTATCGGGTGTTTATGATGTATATACTTGGAGTGAAGAAGATGGGGAATTTATAGCTACTTCTAAAAAGACAACAGGTGAAGCAAATTC
>CAYUNC010000105.1:0-2031 GCA_964445915.1 uncultured Arcobacter sp. | reverse complement strand
AAGAAGATGGGGAATTTATAGCTACTTCTAAAAAGACAACAGGTGAAGCAAATTCAAAAGGTGAATATATTGTAGATAGTCTTGATGACTTAGATAAAAGTACTATGGAGATAGGTTCTGTTGTTACTGTTATTGATGAATATGGTACAAAAGAATATACACTTAGTACTAGTGGTGAATGGGTTGAAAAGACAGTTATTGCTAAAGTTAAGATGGATTTACCTCTTGAAATATCTTTTTTCAAAGAACTTTTAGATAGATCTGGTTCAAATGAATATTTTAAGTCTCCACCAACTTCAACTACGACAGTTACTGAATTATTGTGGGGTGCTCCAGTTGCATTTACACGATTTTCAAACTATTGGAGAAGTGATAGCGATATCAATATCATTGACTATACAAATAGAAACGGAACTACACAAGGTAGAATATTTATAAGTGAAACTTTAAATGATCTTCCAACTACAAGAACACAAGAAGATACTTTGAGTCTAGGAGATGTAGCATTTTTAGTTACTACTGGTGGATATAAAGGTGTGCAAGGTAAAGGTAACAATGACTTTGAAAGTTTATATCCAGAAGCAGTGTTTGATGGTACAAACTGGATATATTTTACTCCAAATATTGGGGATATACTAAGACTAGGATTTGCCAATGGGCATTATTGGTCTTATGATATTGGAAAATTATTGCTAAAAGGTGGTATGGTGAATGGATTTGCTTGGTGGGGTGATGTTGCAAATACTGTAAGAGTAACTACTGGTAGTCGAGTAGATATGCCAGATATGGACAATGATGACTCTACAGTTGAAACTTATTTGACTGTAAGTAAATTGGAATTAGGTTTTACATTAGAAGGTATTAAATCACAATATTACTACGATATGTTCAATCTTCAAAATCCAAAACTTTTAGAGTGGACAAGAAAAACTAGAAATGATGACCATATTACAAACAATCTAGTAGATATAGCTCGTGGTGAAGAGTTTGTAACAAATACTCGTACTAAACTTGATGAACAATCTCAATCTCATATCTTAAAGATAAATGATGCAGGTGATTTTCTTGTAGCTTGGAAAAGTGACTATGCTTATAGTGCCGCAGGTTCTAAGGCGGTATTTGGTCAATTGTACGATAAAGATGGTGTTGCAAAATTTAGTACTATCAAAATAGATATAGATGCTTCTCCTAAGAATGAAATCTCATTGGCTAAAACAGAAGAAAATAAGTTTGTGGTAACTTGGATTGGTAAAGATAACAATGTATATGTAAGAAAATACACAGTAACACTAGGCTCCGTAACTCCAGCAATCACTGAAAGAGTAAATACCAATTCAGAAAATGCAATAGACCCACAAGTTGTAGGATTGAAAGATAAAGGATTTGTTGTAGCTTGGGCAGGTGAAGTTACAGGTGCTGGATATGAGATATTGGCTAAAACATACAAAGCTAATGGTGATTTTATAAACAATGATGATATTACAGTTAATAAAGAGGGTACAGGTAGTGCTGAGTTTGCTCCTCAACTACTTGCTATGACTGAAAATAGTGGTTTTGTTGTTGCCTGGGTAGTAGATGCTAATGGCGGAATTATAAAGGAAGGTACAGATGATGAAGAAGATACAACTTATTATCATACACCAATAATAAAATTTAGATCATTTGCTGCGGATGGAACTAAAAATACTGGTAATGTGAAACTTGATGGTTACAATACAAATAGACCAAGATTAAGCATATCAAGTGATAGTACATTTACAATAACATATTCTTTAACAAGAAAGATTAAGCGTGATCTTGATTCTGAGGGTGAAGAATTGCCTATGAAAACTACCAAGAAGACAGAGTATTGTATATATGCAACAACTCTTAATCAAAATAAACCATCAAAGGCAGATGGTGAATATCATACATTATTATTAAGTAAACAAACATCTAGTACTAATACTAAACCAATTTTTTCAAAAAATTATAAAAATTCTGAAATAAAACAATTAAATGATGGTAATGTTGCTATAGTATGGCAAGGGG
>CAYUNC010000104.1:1272-4737 GCA_964445915.1 uncultured Arcobacter sp. | reverse complement strand
ATTGTTACTGTTGTTGCTTTAAATATTGCATTGTTGTTGGATTTGATTTTACTTCCCGCATTGCTTAGTTTGGGGAAGAAAAGGTAAAAAGACTAATCCTTTTTAGATTCTTTCTTTTTACTCTCTATACTTACATTTAATTCAAAATAATATTTATCTTCATTGATAGCTGTAAATTTATATTCTAAATTAGTAACTGCTTTTGCAATTTCAAAGAAACCAATACCGCCACCTTTGCTATGTGTATTTTCTCCAGATTTTCTAAGCTCTCGATATCTTTTTCTAATTCCAGCATGATCTAAACTTTTGATTTCTACAAGTGTTGGTTCTATCTTATCTTTATCTGCTTGATTTAATATATTTCTACTATTTACATAATATGTATATTCTTTATCTTTCTTTACTTCTAAAAAACCTGCTGGTTTTATCTCTATAGATTCTAACTCTTCTGATTTAGAATAGTTCATCATATTTTGTAATAGCTCTACACTAACAGTAGCTATTTTTGTCATCATTCCAATATTTACAACATTATTTTCAATATCTTTCATACAATGAGTTAAAATACCTTGGGTTAATTCACCTTCATATTTAAGAATATCTTTAAGTCCAGCTCCAGAAATACCCAATTCTTTTAATATATTAAAATCATCTTCATCTTTTGCATTTTCTGAAAATACTTGTATATTTAAAAGTTTTGATAGATCACAAATTGACTCTACAAAACTTTGCTTACTTGCATCTGAACTAATATCACTTGTATAATCTTTGGCAAGTCTAATATAATCAAGATTTAATTCTTTTAAAGTATCTAATGGTATAAATTTTGTTTCAAATCTTTTTAAAATAATCTTTGAACCATTTATATGAAGAAACTCTACAAAGTTCTTAAATACTTCTATATCTCGCACACAACCGTAAGCTGTCATACTAAATACTAACTGTGATGCAATTTGCTTATCTTCTTGTAGAAGCTTTCCTAGCCATTGTTTGAAGCCATCATCAATAAGTGAATCAAAAGCAAGATTTATAAGTATTTCATGTTTGATACTATCATCTTTAATATGCTTTATAACTTTACTTACAATTGCTTTATCAAAGTCAATAATCATATCATACTTTTCAGCAACAGATATAAATGTACCTATTGGTATTGTCTTTCCTTCTTCTGTCACAGCAGATGTAAATGCTTCATCATGTAAAACAGTTTTTTTACCATCCATAGATAATGCTTGATATGTATATGCTACATTAAATGTACTATTATCAATTATACTGCTAACAAGTTCTTTCCATACTAGCATATCTTTTTCTAAATCTTTTTTATCTCTTATATAAAATTCATTAACACCTAATTGTTTTGCTTCATCATAAGCTTTATTTGCAAATTCAAAAATATCATCAGTTGTACTTATAGGATTAAATGGTGTAGCACCAATATGTCCAACACTATTAACTCCATATTTTATTGATAACTGAACAAATTCTTCTTGAATTTTTTCACTTAATCTTATAATCTCTTGATGTTCAGTCTTTTTTGAAATCATAGCAAATGTTGAACCAAAAAATCTATATATTAAAACATCATCATCACATTTTGTAATTGCATTTGCAAAATCTTTTAAGAATTCATCAACTACATTGTGCGTATTGTTCTTTGCAAAGTCCGCAAAATTATCAACTTTTATACTAAATACATAACCATCTTGTTTTTTAATAAACATCTGCTTCATATCTGTATTAAATGATTGTTCTAAATCCAATCCCGTTAAATCATCTTTTGATAATTGGTCTGTCATTTTTTCTAAATTCTTATTTAGTTTGCTAATCATCCCTTTTATCTTATCTGACATATCATTCATAGATATAGAAACTGTTTTTAGTTCTAAAGTTCTAGGAAGTTTTTTAATTGTCTCAAATTTACCTTGTGAAATATTTTGTGCTAATACTTCAATATCTTTAAGAGGTTTTAAAATAAATCTCAATAAGATATTTAATATAATTAGTGAAACAACAACAGATACAACAAATAAATATGATAAGTTTAAAAACATTTTATATAATGCTTTATAAACTATTCCTGTATCTCCAGCTACTGTAACTGTTCCTAAAATAGTCCATCCAGAAGAAACATCTGCTGTTACTGGCTCTAACTTTATATCAGTAAAACCAATAAACCAAGTAGGTATCCCTTCTGTTGGTTCATTATCTATTTGAATATAATCATTTGTACCTTCTGTAGATTTAAAATCAATCATTTTATAGTAACCACTATCAAATTCTGAATCTATAGTTGTCACAAGCAGAGCATTGTCATCTCCAGCTTCTGCTAACTTACTTGTCAATGTTGATATATTATTTACTGTTGTTTCATAAAGATTTTCTATCATATCTTTTTTAGAAGATTGGTAATTTATAATCATAACTGAGGCTAGTAGTATAACTATAATAAATGATACAGCTAATGCCATTTGTTTAAATAATGTCATAGTTTTTTCCTTTTCATATCTGATTCCATTTTTTTCCATTTTTTAGATTTTGCACCTGTATCACCATTTATCATTTTGACAACTTTTACAATATCTTTCCGTTTTGATGCTGGTAATATTTTTTTATTATTATTATCTAAAATTAAAATATCTTTTTTAGACTTTGGCTTTGCAACTTTTAAATATGCTAAAACCATATGTGATATCTTTTTACCAGTTTTACTTTTATACACAACATAAGTAAACTTCAATCTTTTAAGATCAAAACCTATCTCTTTTAAAGTGTAATATTTGGCAATAGTATAATCTTCACAATCACCCATCCCTTTTCCAACAAACTCATAAAGTGTAGCCCAATAATCACTTTGACCATAAACTTTTTGGTCACTTTTATATTTTATATGGTTAAACCAGTTGTTTATCGTATTTAACTGCTTCATAGGTTTTTTACCTTTTAACTTTTTTAAAAGTTTTTTATGCATAGTTAAAAAACGAGTCTTTGCAGGCTTTCCATATTTTTTATTTGCAGCTATTACAAGTTTTTTTGTAATAAGTTTTTCTGCAAATACTTGCTGAGATAAAATAAAAAATGCAATGATAAATAATATTCTTTTCATAAAATAAGTATAGCTAAATATCTCTTTGAATATTAAAAAAAGACTACTCCTACGGATATAGTCTTTTTTTATTATATTGTTGATTTATATACTACATTATAGTTTGATCAATTGTATCATCAACTGTTAGAGTAATACTATCACCACCATCATTTGAGTAAGAGTAAGTTGTTTCTGTCCCATTACTACTTGTAGAAGTTTCATTCCATCCAGTAGTATCAATTTCTACACTATCTTCATCATCTACTAATGCTGAAATATCTAATGTATTATCTTTATCTGTCATATCTACTACTTGGTCTAAAGAGATTTTAACATCATGGCTACCATTTGCATCTAAATCTATTTTGTCAATATTA
>CAYUNC010000104.1:0-1172 GCA_964445915.1 uncultured Arcobacter sp. | reverse complement strand
GCATCTACTATTGATACTGTTACTGATTCATCTGCTTCAAAAGTTATAGTACCATTCTCATCAACATTAACTTCAACAACTTTACCACCAAATGTAAATTTCATATCACTTGAATCTAGTTCATTTATTTTTCCTTTTCCATTATCTGGTCTTGCTTGAAAATTAAATGATAAATTAAATGTCTCACAACCATCTAAATTCACTGCTGTTGTTAATTGACTATTTGTTCCTTTTGTATGTGCATCCATCTCTATATAAGTATCACTACCATCTGCTGTTACAAAACTCTTTCCATGAACACCACCACTACTTCTTACTTCTACACCAGCTTTATTCATATCCCAATTATGTGTACCATCTGTAGATAATACATCTTTTCCATCTTCTCCATCATGTCCATGATTTACATACCAACTTTGTTTGTGATTTGCTGTATCTGTATCACGAGTACTTTCTTCTATACCCTCAAAGTTCTCTTCTAGTAAGATCTTTGTTTCTGATCTAGAACTTTCTATAGATATAGTTGCTTCTGGTGTATCTGGCGTATCTGGCGTATCTGGTGTATCTGGTGTATCTGGTGTATCTGGTGTATCCTGTATATCTGGAGTAGGTTCTGAAGTATCTTCTTCCCTTACTGTTGCAGTTTCAAATTCTGCATCTCTTAAGTCTGCTACAACATCTGTTTCGCCACCATTTCTAGCATCAAAACTTCCACTTTGTGCTCCATCTTTTGCTGTTTCTTCACCTGCTGCCGTTTCTATACCTGCTTCTGTTTCATCATCAGATTCTGCATCTTCACTTTGTGCAAATAAGTCAGCTATATTATCATCTGCAACAGCTACTTCTTCAATACTTTGTTCTTCATTTACTGAACCATCAAAAAGCTGTTGTTGTGTTCCTGCAATTGTGATTATTTCTTCAGAGTTTGCCATAGCAATATTTATTGTTGCACTTGAAGGATTATTTGTATCTCCAAAAACTACCATATCTTGTGTAATTTCATCACCTAATTGTAATTCTACTACATTTCCATTTGCATCTTTTGCAAAAAACTTACCATCTAATGATTCTACTTTACCTATAACATTTGCCATATCTAAACTCCTAATTTCTTTATTATGTAGAAGTATAGACTAAGATTTGATTTATTGTAATTGTCCATAGGGACAATA
>CAYUNC010000103.1:0-4818 GCA_964445915.1 uncultured Arcobacter sp. | reverse complement strand
CCTTGGTCATAATGATTAGAAATCAATCCTTTAGGTAATTTATTTCTTAAGCTTGAGATTAAATTTCTTATAGTTTTATTACTATATTCTTTTGTATAGTCATCATAAATATAAGATGATATATCTATAGGGTCTATAGCCATATTTATTTTTGCTATGAAAAGCTTAAGTAGTTTTTGTTCACTTTTTGATAGTTTTATTATCTTTTTGTCTTTATATAATATTGATGTCTTTTTATCAAAATAAAATTGATTATCAATAGTAAAAATATTTTTATTTTTTAGATGAAGTTTTACTCTTTGTTGTAAATCAATTACATTTAGAGGTTTTTTTATAAAATCAACTGCACCAGATTCAAAAGCGTTAGAAATAGTATCATCTCTGTCATTTGCAGTTATAAATAATATTGGAATATCACTTCTATTTATATCTTCTTTTATCAGTTCACATAACTTAAATCCATCAATATCTGGCATCATTATGTCTAATAAAATCAAGTCTATATCAATTTCATCTAAAATTTTAAATGCTTCTTTTGCATCAAGAGCAGGATATACCATATAGTTATGTAATATCTCAGTAACAATATCTAAATTCATAGATTCATCATCTACACATAATATATTATATTTTTTTAACATAAAGAATTATAACATTTAAAACTTTTAAGGACACTTTAGGGACACTTCTCTTGTATAATATAAAAAATTAAATTGGAGTATTATGAAATTAAAATTATTAATCTTATCTTTTATGCTATTTTCTAGTACTTTATTAGCAAATACTATTATATTTACGGATTACGAAAAAGAATGGTTAAAAAATAATCCTACTATTAAAATTATTGCTATGGACTATTGGGAAAATGATGGTGATAAAAATATAATACATATTAATTATATAAAGTTATTAAATAAATATGGAAATTTAAATATTGTACCAATCTTTCATAGTTCATGGTCAGATGGATATTCTAATATTATAAGTGAAGATACAAATCTTCATGGTATTTTGGATCTTAGTTGGAGTAAAAAAAGAGAAATTAAGTATTTCTTATATACAAAATCATATAACTCTGAACCAAATTACTTAATTGTAAAAGATACAAATACAAATATCACTAACTTAAAAGAATTAAAATATAAAACTGTTTTAGTAAAAGAAAAATCAATTACTTACAATATAGTAAAAGAGATTTATGATGAAATAAAAATAGTAAAAGTTAAAACAGATCTTGAATTATATCAACAACTTTCTGAAAATGAAAATATAGAGGGAATGGTTACATATAATAAAGATATAAAACTATTAGAAAAATATAATTTAAAAGTGGTAAAGAAGATTTATGATAAATTTAGTGATGTTTCAATAGGTGTAAAAAAACAATATCCTCATCTTCAATCTATTATCAATAAAGTTCATAAAATTATTCCAAAAGATGAATTATTAGAAATAACAAACAGATTTAATTCAGTATTAAACTTAACAATAGAAGAAGAAAAATACTTAAAAAGAAAAAAAGTTATAAAAATGTGTGTAGACCCAGATTGGATGCCATTTGAAAAAGTTGAAAATAAAGAATATTATGGAATTGCTTCTGATTATATAAAGTTATTTAGTCAAAGAATTGCTATACCAATTGAACTTGTTCAAACTGCTTCATGGGACGAATCATTAAAAAATGCTAAAAATAGAAAATGTGATATATTACCTTTAGCTTCATCTACAGAATCTAGAAAAGAATATATGAATTTTACAATGCCATATATTACTGCACCAATTGTTCTTGCTACAAAAAGTGGTCATCCATTTATTGATAACTTAAAAGATATTATTACTAAAAAGTTAGGTGTTGTAAAAGGTTATTCTCTACATGAAACTCTTCGAAAAAAGTATCCTAATATTAATTTAATAGAAGTAAAATCTGTACATGATGGTTTAAATAAAGTTCAATCAGGAGAAATATTTGGGTATTTGGATAATAGTATAGTTATAAACTATGAAATCCAAAAACATTATATTAATAATCTTGCAGTGTCAGGAAAGTTTATAAATAAATATGAACTTACTATAGCTACAAGAAAAGACCACCCAATATTAAATGATATTTTCCAGAAAGCTATAAATTCAATGGATTCATTTGATACACAAAGAATATTAAATAAATGGATAAATGGAACTCATAGCAAAGAGATTGATTATACATTAATCTGGGAAATATTAATTGTCGTATTGATAATGGGAATATTTATCTTATATAGACAATATCTTTTAAATAAATCAAATGTAAAGCTAGAAGAGTCTTTAAGTGAATTTGAGTATTTATTTAATAATACTATTGAAACAATAGTTTTATTCCAAGATAATATTTGTATAGATATAAACGAAGCAGGCTTAAAGTTTTTAGAATATACTGATAAAAGTAAGGTTATAGGTAAACATGCTTTATCTTTTGTTGATCCTGATGATATGGAAATAGCAAAAGAAAAGATTTTGTTGAATAAAATAGAACCATATGAAATTAAAATATTAAAATTTGATGGTACCCCAGTTCATACATTATTGAATGGTTATAATGTAACTAGAAAAGGTAAGTTGACAAGAGTTACATCAGCAGTAGATTTAACAATTATAAAACAAAAAGAATATGAGCTGATTAAAGCTAAGAAGAAAGCAGAAGAAAGTACTCAAGCAAAATCAGAATTTTTAGCAAATATGTCTCATGAGATAAGAACTCCTATAAATGGGATTATGGGTATGGTTCATCTATTAAAAAATACTACACTTAACAATGAGCAAAAGAGATATTCTGATACGATAGAAATATCATCAAAAAATCTTTTAAATATTATTAATGATATTTTAGATTTTAGTAAAATAGAAGCTAGAAAACTTAAAATTGAAGATATAGATTTTGATTTAAAAAAGTTAATATCAGGTATTTCAGATATTGTTTCTTTAGAAGCTACCAAGAAAGGTATTGAATTTAACATAGTATATGATGATGATATAGAAAATTATCTTTATGGAGACCCATTAAGAATATCACAAATTTTACTGAATCTTATTAATAATAGTATCAAGTTTACATCTACTGGAACTGTAACAGTTTCCATCTCACAAACAGTATCTGATATATATAAATTTGAGATTGTTGATACGGGCATAGGTATAAGTGAAGAACAACAAAGAAAGCTTTTTCAACTATTTAGTCAAGCAGATAGTAGTACAACTAGAGAATATGGAGGTTCAGGTCTTGGACTTTCTATCTCAAAACAGATAGTTGAATTAATGGATGGAATAATTTATTGTGAAAGTAAACTTGATTATGGAAGTAAATTTACTTTTGAATTAGGATTGCCAAAAGGTGATAGACATCAAATAGATTATCAAAAACAAATAGATATAACTCAAATGTCAACTTTAAAAGATAGTAATATACTTTTAGTGGAAGATAATGTTATAAATCAAGAGATAGTTGCAGGATTATTAAAAGATAGTAAAATAAATATAGATATTGATATAGCTAACAATGGGCAAGAAGCAGTAGATATATTTGAAAAGAATGATTATGATTTAATACTTATGGATATACAAATGCCAATAATGGATGGGATAGAAGCTACAAAAATTATAAGAAATACTGAAAAAGGAAAAGATATACCTATTATCGCAATAACAGCAAATGCTATGAAAGAAGATATAGAAATTACAAAAAATGCTGGTATGAATGAACACCTGTCTAAGCCAATAGATATAGAAAAACTTTATACAACACTTATAAGAAATATATCTAAAAAAACAAAAGTTACAGCAAAGCAGTCAGAAAAGAAAGATACTATAAAGATGCCTAATTTTATAAATATAGATACAGATATTGGACTTTTTTATATGAATAACAATAGAGAGCTATATTTTAAAATACTAAATGATTTTACAAATCGTTATAGAAGTCATTGCTTTGACAATTTAAATGATGAAGAATTTAAAAGGGCAGTACACACAGTAAAAGGACTTAGTAAAAGTATAGGTGCAACAGAATTAAGTCAAATTGCTCAAGAATTAGATAGTACACAAGATAAGAATCTATTACCTAAATTTAATAGTAAATTAGATTTAGTTATAGATGAGCTAAAATCTATAAATCAGATAAGATTAATGCAAAAGCATTAAATAAAACTCAATTCACAAACCACTTGAGCATGGTCACTAGAAAGTAAAGAGCCATTTTTATTTTCTTTTAAATGCTCATCTAAGACAGTAAAATCAGTAACTTCTGCAATATTTTTTGAGATAAAAATATAATCCAACACATCACCCTTTCCTACAAAATAACTCGTAGGTTTTCTTTTTATATCTTGTTTATATTGATAACTTGCATCAAATAAAAGCAAGTCACCTTTACTTTTATCATCGTGGTATTTAGGATTTGATAAGGCATCGATAGTTATAGAAAACTCTTTGTCGTTCAAATCACACAATAAAACATAAGGTTGATTATCTAAGTTTTCAATATCAAAAAAGATTGAAGATGCTTCAGATACTCTTTGTTTTAAAGCTACACAATGGTTGTTTTTAAAATCCTTAAACACTAACTCTTTTTTATGTTCTAAAGTATGATTTTTATTAAATTTATGTTCATATTCATTTAGTCTATTTGATTTTAAATGACAAACATAAACTAAAAGTTCTTGATGGTTTGGAAGAGTTATTGTAGCTTTTATAGGTTTTCTTGAGAAGTCGCAATCATCTTTTATCTCACTAATATTTGATATTGGATATTTTGAAGCAAGAGCTACTGTTGTGCTTGTGTATGTA
>CAYUNC010000102.1:0-4844 GCA_964445915.1 uncultured Arcobacter sp. | reverse complement strand
TTAGTAAACCAAAAACAATAATAAGTCTTGTAAAACTTGTAGCCATAAGTAATAGCGTAGGAGCTAAAACAAATAGCATCAAAATGATAGCTATATTTATAGTCTTTACAAATTGAGCAGGTTCATCTACTGAAGCTACAGATAAGTTTATCATTGGAGCTGAATCGGCACCAAATAAAGCTGTAGTAAAGAACAATGCTAAAAGTATAAATATTTTGTTAATCATTTTGACATACTACCATAACTATTATTATAAAAATAAACTTTCTTGTGTAGATTCTTTTGGCGGAGTCAATCTAAATAGTTCATAACTTTTAATACTAGCTATTCTTCCTCTTGCAGTTCTTTGAATATATCCATTTGCTAAAAGATATGGTTCTATAGCATCTTCAATAGTTCCCTCATCTTCACTTAAAGCAGCAGCCATAGTTCCAAGCCCTATTGGTTTACCTTTATTTGACAATAAAAGTTCTAAAAGTCTTAAATCCATCTCATCAAAACCTTGCTCATTTACTCCCAATTCATTTAAAGCAAATTGACATCTTGATAAAGTAATATTTACCTCATCTTCAACCTCAGCAAAATCTCTAACTCTTTTTAAAAGTTTCAATGCAATTCTAGGTGTTCCCCTACTTCTTCTTGCTATTTCATTACTTGAATTTACATCACTAGGTTTTTCTAGTTTAACTGATGCTTTTGATACTATTGTACTTAGCTCATCAGCATTATAAAATTGCATACGAAAGTTCATACCAAATCTATCTCTTAAAGGATTACTAATCATCCCTGCTCGTGTTGTTGCACCTATTAAAGTAAATTTCGGTAAATCTATTTGTACAGTTTGGGCAGCAGGTCCACTACCTATAATAATATCAAGTCTAAAATCTTCCATAGCAGGATATAAAATCTCTTCAATAGCAGGACTTAAACGATGAATTTCATCTATAAATAATATATCGCCCTCTTCTAGGTTTGTTAAGATTGCTGCTAAATCTCCTGATTTTTCAATCATTGGAGCTGCTGTAACTTTGATATTTGCATTCATCTGTTTTGCTATGATATAAGCAAGTGTAGTTTTTCCAAGACCAGGAGGTCCAAAAAGTAATATATGATCAAGAGCTTCCTCTCTTTTTATACTTGCTTTTATAAAAACTTGAAGATTCTTCTTGATTTTTTCTTGACCTATATAGTCATCCCAAATACTAGGACGAAGCAGATTTTCATTTGATTCATCTTCAAAAGATATCTGCTCAACCTCTACTATTCTTTCCATATTTTATGTATTTTCCATACCAGCATGATATTGAACAACTTTATTTCTTCCTGTTTGTTTTGCTTCATAAAGTGCTATATCACTTTGTTTTACATATTTCCAGAAATGTTTATTTGTATTTGGAAACAATGCGGTACCAATACTAATAGTCTTACTAAATGTCTCAGCACCTGCTTGTATCTTTTGTTGAGAAAATGCAATTCTAATCTCTTCAGCTGTTTTCATCATCATTTCTTCCGTACAATCAGTGATAATAACAATAAACTCTTCACCACCAAATCTAATAATAACATCTTGCTCTCTTGTAGTATCTCTTAAAGTATTTGCGATTGTTTTAATTGCAATATCACCAACATCATGACCATAGTTGTCATTGATAAGCTTAAAGAAGTCAATATCTACCATCATCACAGCACAAGGAACATTTTTATGAATACCAGTATAAAGAGTGCCATCTATATAGTTTTCTAGAAATTTTCTATTGTATAGACCAGTTAATGCATCTGTTTGTGCATTTCTTTCAAGTATTTGCATAAGTTTCTTACTTACGATTTCTGGTTTTGCACTATCTACATAATCTTGAATTAATGGCAACAATCCTCTTACTCTATCATATTCTTCAATACTATCAAATACAAATGAAACAATAAAATCAAGGTCATTTGAGATTGAATAAGGGATACATAGATAATAATTATCAGTTTTCATCTTGTCACAAACTTCATGAAATTGGCATGAATCTATAACAGTATTTGTTCTATCTGCTCTACAACCTTCAGAAGTTGGGTCACATAATAAACCTTTATGAATATATACAACTTCTGTTTTCTTATTTGTTGTGTCTGCTTCTATAAAATTAAAGTTTCCTATTGCAAATTTATCAGATAAAACAATAGCAAATCTTCTATAAACATCTTGGATATTTTCATCATGCTCTATAGTTTTTCTAAATTTATAAATATCAGCAAGTCTAGCAACAGTTGCTTCAACTTCCAAAATAGGGTCTGACAATGTATTTTGAGTATGGTCTGTTAAAAATATATCTATTTTTTCTTCCATAGATATAAGATTTGTTTGAAGTTTTTCCATATGGTCATTTATCCATTGAGCAACCTCTTTTGCTTCACCACTATTAACATTTCTTATTCTTCCTGAGTAATTACCTGAATGTGCTTTTTTCATCACTTTTTTAATAGAAGTAAAAATATTTAAATAAGGATTTACTAAATATCGTACATACCATAAGATAATCAGTATAAGAAATAAAGAGATAATAGAAGTATAAGCTATGATTTTTGTACTAGAAACTTTTATATCATCCATAGTAATTACCATACTAATAGCACCCAATGTATCGCCAATCTTAGCATTGTGACATTGTTTACAATCTATAGATGTAGTTGTTTCAGTCTTATATGGGATAGTTATTCTATAAGTACTATGACCCAAAAACTCTTCATCAAATACTTCAATTATCTTTCCATTTTCTAGTACTGCTTTATCAATATCATCTCGAGCAACTTCCTTACCCTTACCATATTGTTTTTCAACAGTTTCAGACCGAATAATCCATAAATCATCAATATGTTCTAAGTTTTTAGTTTGACTGATAAAAAAATCACTATTATCCATAGTACCATTTACCATATGAGCTGTTAAACCATTTTTTACACTTTGTGCTACTAGCTCTGCTTTTGTCTTAACATTGTTAATCCCAAAATCTCTTAAATTCATAGTGATATTTATAATCATAGCTAAAAACATAACTACCATCACAATACTTATAGTACCAAAAATATTTTTTCGTTCTTCCATCTGCTCTCCTAATTATTCAAACTAAATTAATAATTTTCTATAATAACTAAATATAAGTTATATTATTGTTAATAGGTTTCTTTTTGTGATGGGAAATTTTTATCTTCAACATCCTTGACATACTTTTTTATACCATCTCTTACTAAAGTAGCTCCTGATAAATATTGTCTTACAAACTTTGGTTTGAAATCTTCAAAAAATCCTAACATATCTGACCATACTAAAACTTGTCCATCTGTATCAACACCCGCACCTATACCTATTACTGGTACATCTACTGCTTCTGCAATTATCTTGCCAGCTTTACTTGTAACACCCTCTAAAACAATGATAAATACACCTGCTTTTTCTATAGCTTTAGCATCTTTTATCAATCTTTTTATATCTTTTTCATCTTTTCCTTTAACCTTGTATCCACCTTCACTACGAAAGTTTTGAGGCATAAGTCCAATATGACCTACAACAGCTATAGAATTAGAAGTAAGAGATTTAATAATTTTAGCTTTTTCAACTCCACCTTCTATCTTAATAGCATCTGCATCTGTTTTTTGAAATACTTTTGTTGCATTTTTTAAAGCAAGTTTTTTACTAGAATAAGTTCCAAATGGCATATCACAAATAACAAAAGTATTTTTTGCTCCATTACATACAGCTTGAGTATGATAAATCATCTGATTTAGTGTAGCTCCTAGTGTATCTTTTTCACCTGCAAAGCTCATATTTAAACTATCTCCAACCAATATAAAATCAACCTCATCATCAAAAATATTGGCAAATAAAGCATCATAGGCAGTAATCATAGATAATTTTCTAATACCTTTTGCTTTTTGTATTGAAGTAATTGTTTGTTTCATAATTGAACCCTTTATAATATTATGGTAGAATTATATCCAAAAAAATATTAGGAAAACTATGAAAAAATTAGTAGGATTTATCACATCATCTTTGCCTCAAAATAACTTCACTGTGGATTTGGCTTTTGGTATGCAAGAAGCTGGAGTTGATACTATTGAATTAGGTATCCCTTTTTCAGACCCAGTAGCTGATGGACCTATCATAGAAAAAGCAAGTTTGATAGCTTTGCAAAATGGTTTTAAACTAAAAGATTTATTTGAAGTATCTGCACAAATTGCACCAAAAATAGATACATTATGGATGGGATATATGAACCCATTTTTTCACTATGGAATGGAAGAGTTTTTAGAAAAAGGGAAAGAGTTTAATATCCAAGGTTCTATTATCCCTGATTTGCCTTATGAAGAAGCAAAAGCATATAAAGAGTTATTTGATAAACACGACCAACATCTAATTGATTTTGTTGCACCTACTGATAGCTTAGAAAGAATTAAGCAAATCACAGCAAATAGCAGTAAGTTTATATATATGGTTGCTTATGCTGGTATCACTGGAAGTGGAGCAAAAGAAGATATAAGTAAGATTATAGAAGATGTAAGAAGTTGTACTTCTACACCATTGTATCTAGGTTTTGGTGTTGATGAAAAAACAGCAAAAGAAAAATCAAAAAATGTAGATGGCGTAATAGTAGGAAGTGCTTTTGTAAAACATCTAATTGATGATAGCTTAAGCAATAAAGAAAAAATATCTAAGATTACTGCAATAGCAAAACAGATTAAAGAAGAGATAAACTAAACTTATACTATACTTTCAATTCTTAAAATGACCCCGTCGTCTAGTGGCCAAGGACTTTTGGATTTCCTCCAAAAAACGATAGTTCAAATCTATCTGGGGTCGCCAT
>CAYUNC010000101.1:0-4868 GCA_964445915.1 uncultured Arcobacter sp. | reverse complement strand
CATTTGATGATTGGAAAGATACGGTTTTGTATTCTGATGTTAAAGAATATATAGAAAATAAACTAGAAACCAAGTAAATATAAGTTTTTTTAATAATACATAAACTAAAATTTATAAAAACTATATTATAATAGAAAAAATTACTTACAGGAGAAATTATGATAAAAAAAATTCAGATATTAGCAGCTTTGGTTATTGCTACAACATTAGGTGCTGGCGAGATTAACTATGTAGGTTCATCTACAGTTGGTAAATTTATAATTGATGCTCAAAAAGTATATAAAACTTCAACATTTAAAATAAATACTAATCCAGAAAGTAGTGGTGGTGAAAATGCAGTTGCAGCTAAAAAAATAGCTCTTGGTGGTGTTGCTAGAGATGTTAAAGAAAGTATTCTAAAAAGAGGTGTAGAGAAAGTTCTTATTGGAAAAGATGCTATTGGAATATGGGTACATAGTACAAATAGTGTAGAGAAACTATCTTCGGCACAATTAAAAGATATTTTTACTGGAAAGATTACAAACTGGAAAACTGTGGGTGGAAAAGATGCAGATATAAATGTATATATTGTAAATAAAAATTCAGCTACAAGAAAAGTATTCCAGAAAGTTATTTTAAATGGTGCAAAGTATAAAGGTAAGAATATAAGAACTGTTAAGCCTGATCCAAAGATATTAGAAAAAGTAAGAAATGACAAGAATGGTATAGGGCAATTGAGTTTTGCATTTGGAATAGGTGCAAAAGATGTTAAGAAAATAGCAGTGAATGGTCAAGAAGCTAGTGTACAAAATAGTTCTTATCCAATTACTAGACCTTTGTATCTTATAACAAATGGTGCACCTACAGGTGATGTAAAAGCATTTATTGAATGGTCATTATCTCCAGATGGTCAATCAATAGTTAAAAAATACTTTGTAGGAAAATAAAATAAGTGAAGTTTTTATACTTCATTTAGATACTAGCTTAGGTTTAATGTAATTTAATATATAATCTTATAATAATTTTTTTAAGGAATATTTAAAATGCCAAATTTTTTAAGCATAAAATATAAGTTTTTAATACCTACAATGAGTCTGCTACTAATTATGGTAGTAATAAATTTTATATATAATATCAATACAACTAAAAATACAATAAAAGTTTTAACTGACTCAAAAGCAAAAGTAACTATGCATTTAGCAAAACAGATAAGTTCATCTTTTATTAGTGAATATGATTTTGAGTCTTTAGCAAAACTAGCTGTAGATATAGAAAAAGATAGTGAAATAGAATATGTTGTATTTTATGGAGCTGATAAAAAACCACTTACAAAAAATATAAAAATAGAAGACACAAATACTATAACTTATGAAGAAAAGATAATACATGATAATAAAGTTATTGGTTATATTGACTTAGGATATAATAAACATATAGAAGAGAAAATTATCAAAGAACAGATAATAAATAGTTCTATTATTACAATAATATTTATCATTGCATTTTTACTTTGTATTTTAATTGTTGCTAGTATTATAAATAAATCTTTAGATAATTTACAAAGTGGTTTAATAAACTTTTTTAGTTATTTAAACCATGAAAAGGAAGATGTTGAGCCTATAAAACAAGCTTCATCTGATGAGATAGGGCAGATGATAAAAGTTATAAATACAAATATAGAAACAACACATAATACATTAAAGCAAGATAATGAGTTTATTCAAAATCTTATACAATGTTCAAATAAAATCAGAGATGGATATTTAGATGTTAGAGTAACTACAAACCCCAAAAATCCAGCACTAAAAAATATACAAGATATTACAAATGAGATGTTTGAATCTTTAGAAACTACAATAGGTAAAGATTTAAATGAATTATTAGTGGTTTTTGAAAATTTTTCAAATATGAAGTTTGATAAGCAAATAGATAATCCAACAGGAATAATAGAAAATATAGCAAATAATATTGCTCAAACAAATACAAAAGTAATTAACACTGTATCAAATGTTTTATCATATATTTCACAAGGAAATTTGGCTCATAGAATAGAAGATGATATGGAGGGAGATTTTGGTTTAATAAAAGTATCTGTAAATAATTTATCAGTAACCTTAGAAACATTATTTAAAGAGTTAAATAGAGTACTAGCAAATATGAGTAAAGGTAATCTAACTAAATCTATAAGAAATGATTATAATGGTGAGTTTGATACTATTAAACACTCTACAAATGAAACAATAACAAAACTTCGTGATACTATATCAAATGTACTAAATACAACAAAAGCGATGTCTGATGGTTTATCAAATATCAATCATTCAGCAACAAGTATTGCAGATGATGCGACAATTCAAACTAATTCATTGGAACAAACTAGTGAAGCTATCCAGAATATGTCCGATTCTATTATTTCATCAACAAAAGATACTGTTCTTACTGCAAAAGAAGCACAAGAAACAACAGTTATGGCAAAAGAAGGAGCAGATGCAGTATCTAAAACAAATGATATTATTGATACAGTTGTAAGTAAAATAGCACAAATTGAAGATATAGCATACCAAACAAATCTTTTAGCATTAAATGCTGCAATAGAAGCAGCAAGAGCAGGGGAGCATGGTAAAGGTTTTGCAGTTGTTGCTGTTGAAGTTAGAAAGCTTGCAAAAAGAAGTCAAATGGTATCAAATGAGATAAGTGATATATCTTCTATATCTAAAGAAGAAAGTAATAAAGCTGGTAAAATTATTACAGAATTATTAGATAAGATGCAAAATACAACATCATTAGTAGATAATATTTCTGTTTTATCTACTAAGCAACAAAGTAGAATTAAACAAATAAACCAAGAGATTATATCTCTGGATGATGTTACAAGAAGAAATACTAAAGCTTCTAAAGAGTTATATGGCGATTCACAGACTATTAGTAGTCAAGCAAATAGTTTATTAGAGTTAATGAGCTTTTTTAATGTAAAGAAAAATAAAACTACAGAAAATAGAGTAGTTAAGAATAGGAAGAAGTTTTAAAAATGAGTTTAATAAAGAAAAAAAGAAAAGTGTTTAAATCACTGGCAATAAAATGGAAAATCCATATTCCAATGGTAATAGCGGGACTAATATCATTTGCAGTATTAGATCATATTACAACAAAACAAATGTATGAAAATAATTATAGTCTTATTAAAGCTCGAAGTGCAATGATGAGTAAGCTAAATGCTAAATATATAAATGATTATTTAAGAGTAAAATTATTAATAATTGAAAAGACAGCTGATAAGTTAGTATCTCTTGATAGAATTAAAAATAGAGAAGAGATAAGAGATATTTTAAATACAGCAAAAGAATATGGTGGATTTTCATCTTTATATACAGGATATGGTATAGATGGCTTAATGATTCGTTATTATAAACGAGATACATTACCAGCAGATGGGTATGACCCTAGAGAACGACCATGGTATAAAGAAGCATTAAAAAATAGATCAGGTATAACAAAACCATATATAGATAGTGCAACTAAAAAACTAACTATTTCAGTATATAAAGCAGTATATAAAGGTGATGTTTTTATAGGTGTAGTCGGGTCTGATATATTTTTGGATAAAATTGTAGATACTGTACTGAATAATAATCTAAATGACTATACTTTTGCTTATTTATTAGATCAAGGTAGTACTATATTGATACATAAAGACCAAAAACTTATTTTTAAAAAACAAAAATATACTGAAAATGTATTAAAATTACATAATAAAGATTCATTTGTAGAAACAAAAAATAGTAATAATATAAATAAATTATTATCTGTATCAAGAGTTGATTTAGTTAATTGGTATGTATGTGTAGAAACAGATAAGAATAGTGCTTTTAGAAATGGATACGATATGATGCGTGTCCATACAAGAATAGCCTTAATATCATTATTTTGTACTATAATTATTGTATATCTAATTATAAACTATCTACTTGCTTCAATTGGAAGGATTGAAAGTGGACTTGAGCAATTTTTTGATTATATTTATGGAAATGTAGAAACAGTAGAACCTATTGTAATAAATCATGCTATTAAAGATGAATTTACCTATATGGCTAAAAAGATAAATGAAAATACTGCTAGAGCAAAAATTGTTCTTGAAGAAAATAAGAAATTTTTCATTGAAACAAAAATAACTTTAAGGCAACTATCAAAAGGAAACTTTGATATTCAAAATAATAGTATATTTAACAATGATGAGTATAATGATGTGCAAGAATATATCAATAATCTAAGCAAATCATTAAAAAGAAATTTAGAAGATATAAAGTTTGCTATCTCATTAGTTGTAGATGGTGAATTGGATAAGAAACTTGAAGTAGACCAACTTGAGGGTAATTTTAAGGATATATCAACGGGACTGAATCAAGTTTTAAGTACTTTCTCTAAAGTTATTGATAATGCTAATAGTACTTTTCATGAAATACAAAAAGGAAATTTAAGTGTTAGTCTTGAAAGTCAATATTCAAAAGGTAAATATAAAATATTAGTTGATAATATAAATAATATGTCAAGTGATTTAAATGAACTATTTTCAGAAGCATCACTAGTGCTTGAAAATATGTCAAATGGTGATTTGTCATCAACTATTAATGGTGACTTTAATGGTGACTTTGCCAATTTAAAAGTAAGTGTAAACTTACTAGTAAAAAAGTTTATTGAGATAGTTAGTGGTGTAGAAGTTGCTATAGATGATGTATTAATTAAAGCAAATAATACTATTGATATATCAAATACATTAAGAGATGGAGCTATAAAACAATCAGATGCTGTATCTCAAATTTCTGATTCTTCAAAAGCTATATCTCAAGCAGTAAGTAAAGAACTTGAAGAATCAAAAACAACCAAAGATGTAT
>CAYUNC010000100.1:0-4898 GCA_964445915.1 uncultured Arcobacter sp. | reverse complement strand
AGTGTTCGTAAGTTCCCTTTATCTTCAAAGCTTTGTTTATGACAAATCTCTTTATTTCCAATAGTAAGCATAGACCCATCACTAAGTGGAAAATGATCCCCTCTTATATTTGGTGTAGTTGGTCTAAACTCTTTTGAAACCCATCGCTTTTTATCTTTATCCCAATAACGATAAGCTGATTCTTTATCATCTAAATCTTTAGTATATGATACTGCTGGAGAGAAATCTTTATCCCAAAATAATCCAGGGAAATTTCCTGTAAAAGTTGGTATATTTTCTTTTTCGGCTATCTCTTTTGAGAAAACTATATCTCCATTGTTATTATTTTTTCCTGTTACTCTTATTGGCAATGATTTTATTTCATCACCATTTAATTTATTGAAAGTTTTCCCATCATCATCAGAATAAGCATATACCAAATGTGTTGTATCATAATGCTTACTGTCAGCATTGATACAAGATACTAAATGCATACGGTTATTTGAATCAAACTTTAAAGAGCTTCCAAAAGATTGATACCAAATTGTTGTTTTACCTTTTTTATTTTTATGTTTCTCCCCATGTGGTTCCCAAAATATACTTTTAAAAGCTTTTTTATCATCTTCATCTAGTCCATATTCACTACCATTATGTTGTGCTATACCACCTAGTTGATTCCAATTTTTGTCTGAAGTATCATATTCCCACAATCCAAGACCCATTTCACCTGCTACATGTGATTGATCCAAATCTTTTACTCTTTGACGACCAGCCATATAAAGCTTACCGTTGTTGTCAGTTTTAAAATAACAATATGTTAAACGATGTGAAGGTATTGCTCTATTTTTATTGTCTCCCATAAAAGTAAATGAAGATATATCTTCTGGCTTATCAGAAACCCAATACATTTGACCACCAATACTATTTTTAAATCTTGACGGAAGAGGATTTACCTCATCATCTTTTTTTGGACTATGTCTATACTGTGGATTATTTCCATGATGCATATCTCCTAAAATATGTATATATCCATCTTTATCAATACCTATAGAAAATCTATGATGCTTATCATCATAAACAGTATAATCTTTTCCACTATCTATTGGACTAGTTTCGATACTACTACTATCATTTTCATTAATCTTATTTATATACGGTCTTCTATTTTCATCCATTGAGAATACATAAATATTTTCATTGAATGTTACAATAGGTGTATATTGGTTCCTTGCTTGAAATGTATGATTTGTTGGTGCATAAGCATTAACAACTGGGGCTAAAGCTCATGCGAATGCAGTACTTACTGTTTCTCCAAAAACACCTTTTAAATATCCAGATTCATTTTTAGCTGTCTTAAAGTTTTTAAGATTTGGAAGTACATTATTCATAGTTACATCATCAACACCAAACCATTTAAGTGCAGGTGCCATCATCTGTTCTATTGAAGTAGTTGGTATCATTCTAGCTCTATTTGTATATGCATTTTTACCTTCAAAACTTACATCTTTCATAACTTTACCTAAAACTTGACCACCATTAAAAGTAGGATCACCACATACCATAAAACTATGTCCACCCCAACCATGGTCAGTACCATCGCCATTGTTTCTCATAGTTCTACCAAATTCAGAAGATGATATAACCAATACATCTTTTTCTAATCCCATCTCTTCAAGTGCTTTATAAAAATCACTAACACCTAAACTAATAGCTCTTAATAGTTTTGAATGTGTATCAACTTGACTAGCATGAAGGTCATAACCAGCTTGTCTTACATAAAAAATTTGTTTTTGTGCTGACATCTCATCTTTAGAAACTTTTATCATCTTTGCTGTTGCTTCTAGTTGTTCAAAAATTCTTTTATCAAGACCATGATGTGTTCTAATACCTAAATTTTTTCTTGTTGTTCCATTTCCTGTATATACCTTGAAAAGTGGGTCACCATAAGAGTTCTTTGAACTAAATGTTGGTGCTTTTGTCCAAGCAATTCCTAACTTTCTAGAAAGTATTGATGTATCTTTATTTCGTTTATTTGTAAACTTATCAAATATATTTGTTGTCTGTGTATTCTCAGAAACATTTTGTAATAAATCTTCAAATTTATCCATTGTGTGTTCTTTACCTTTTGATACATTTGTACCTTCACTACTATATTGAGCAGGTGCTAAAGTTCTCATAGTCAATGCAGAAGTTTTTTTACCCAGAAATAATTTTGTAGAGCCACCGTATGAAATATTTAATCCTAAATCTCCATTTATATTCCATGTATCAGCCAATCTTCCAGCCCATCCTGATTTTGAAGATATTTGACCAGCTTGAAGTGTCGCTATAAGTTCTCTTTGGTTTCCATGTGAAAATAAAAACTCAGGTAAATTTGCAGTTCCATTATCTATTTGAGCTTTTGTTGTTGGCTCTATTAATACACCAGTATTTGAAACAATAGACAATACACCTTTTTCATATAAACTAGCAATCTCAGGCATCAAACCATGTATACCTAAATCTGCTTTTGTATCATAATAACCGTTTAGATACATAGCTTCTTTACCAACTTCAGTACCATGTTTTCCCTCTTCTACAAAGTATGGTTGGTTTGCACCTAACGAACCTGTAAAGTGACCAGCTTCATCTTTTTTATAAAATTTATTTTTAGATAAATTTTTAAGATTTACCCCTAAAGAAGTTCTTATCTTTTTATAAGTACTATGTGTTGATGCTTTTGTTGGTGGGAACATATTCATCGTATCATTTCCACCATCCATATCTAAAATAACTAAGGCTTTATATCCACCCGTAGCATTTGCAAATGCTGTTGTACCACCTGCAAGTCCTAAACTTCCACCTATTCTAGCTACTGGTGATATTGCTGCTGTATATAATCCTATACTTTTTAAAAAATTTCTTCTATTCATCTTCATCTCCTTACTTTAAAACCATATATGATGGTGACATAATGATCGCTTTTATAGCTGATCGGACAATATTTTTGGCTTGTCTTTTTCTATTATTGTTATTATAGCTACTTGTTTCAAGATACTTTTGAAGTTCCAGCTTATAATCAGCAGGTACTATTCCACCTGTAAAGTGCATATCAAGGTTATCTATCAAATTTACAATTGCTTTTTTTCCTATATCACTAATTATAGTACCATTACCCTTATTTAATTGATTAAACTCACAACTATCATCTCCATCTATATCCATACTAAATCTTTTATATATATCTGTAGTATCAATATATAAACCAGCATAGCTACCTATACCTAGATGTTGTTTTGTTGACCAGTCAGTCATATTTGTAAATGGTACAACATTTTTATTTTTATCAAGATTTACAGGTCTATATGGATCTTCATATTTATATAAGTACTTATCTCTATTTAAAACATAACCAATAAAGTTTGAGAATGATATAAGCTCATTGCTACTTCTTGTTTCAAATTCAGGTGCTACTAAACTATTGTCAGTAAATCCTTCTATATTTGGTACATATTCAGGCGAATAAAAATTAAATACAGATGGAGCATTTAGAGGTACTTGATGATAGTATTGAGCATCAGGTGTAAACCAATATTTGTTTTCCATTTTAGTAAATGTTAGACTTTTCTCTTTCGCTTGAAGATTACTTTGATAATAAGTTGCTGGAAGTGGTTTCACATTTAAACTACTTAAATAATGTGTTGTCAATAACATATACTCATCAACTTTACCAAAAGTATAAGATGACTGTTCGTTTCTAGCTTCTGTATCTGTCAAGATTGCTTCTACTGTTGCTTTTAAATCACCTTTTTTTCCTGTACCTTTTCCATTAAATAATCCCGTATTAAATGCAGTAACAACTCTATTCATATACTCAGGTGTTGGATTTGATGTTACAAGTCTATTTATAAGTTCTCTACATACATGAGGTCCTATATTTTTATTGTTCATTAAAATTTCAATAGCTCTTTTCATATCATTTTCAGGTGATAGATTTGCTGATATTTTTTTACCTAAGATTGTCTTTTCTCCAAAATCATGATATTCACCATCATTAAAAGACCTAATTGGCATAGTAAATGAATGTGCATAGTTTCTAGTATCATAATATTGAATATTTCTATTATACTTCTTTTTGCCATCTTCTTTATATTTATATTCATAACTATTAGCCGACAATGCCCAACCTGTAAATACTCTAGCCATCTCAGATACATCATCTTGACTATATACAGGAGTTGGTAAATTATTTTCATTAAGTACTTTTGTACCATCATCATTTAGCTCATATAATCCAACACTAAATAGTTGCATTAACTCTCTAGCATAATTTTCATCTGGAGCAGTTCCTGTGATATTGTTATCTTTTGAACTAGCTAGAAAAGTTAAATAATCAGCCATAGAAGCATTCATACTAACCTTTTCAAGAAGGTCGCCATAATTTCCAAAAGAGTGTTCTACTAAAATATCATAATAATGTGCAGCAGCCTCTCCTCTATAAGCAATATGACCAGAACCAGTTTTAGATAACACAAGTAACTGACTTAAAGCATAAGCTACTCTTTGTCTAACTTGGTCTTCATTATGTAAAGCTTTTTGCCACCAAACAGAACGCTCAAATATTTTAAATCTATTTTGCTCTACAGTTTCTGGAAAATTCTTTGTTGGGTCTTTAAATAGTGATTCAGGATATTCTGCTGAATTATTTTTATTTAAATATCTAGTTAATGATTGTAAATAACCATATTTAGTATCATTGTTGTCCGTTAAATCACCCTTAGTGTTAAGTTGTTTAATTATCCATGCTTTTTCACCATGAGCCATAATATCTTCTATAAGAGCTTCATCTGATACAAAAGAAGCTTGTCTTAAAAGTTTGATAGCTTCTGCACGAGTTGCTGTATCTTTTACAACTTCAACAGGTATAACATCTGTTTTTT
>CAYUNC010000099.1:0-4920 GCA_964445915.1 uncultured Arcobacter sp. | reverse complement strand
GTGTAACTGTATTATAAGCACGAGCAAGTCTAGTAATAGAATCAAGTAAGATAACTACATCTTTACCCATCTCTGCCATTCTTTTTGCTTTATTTAGTACCATCTCTGCTACTTTTACATGATTTTGTGCAGGTAAATCAAAAGTTGAACTATAAACTTCACCTTTTACACTTCTTTGCATATCTGTAACTTCTTCAGGTCTTTCATCAATTAAAAGTACCATAAGTGTAGCATCAGGATGATTTTTTTCCAATCCATGTGCTAACTCTTTTAATAATTCTGTTTTACCAGTTTTAGGTTGAGCAACGATTAATCCTCTTTGCCCTTTTCCCATTGGTGCAAACATATCTATTATTCGACCTGTCATCTTATCTTTTCCATATTCAAACTGAAATCTATCTGTTGTATATAGTGGCGTAAGATTGTCGAATAATGGTCTATTTTTAGATTGTTCAACTGGAAGATAATTGATAGCTTCAATTTTTAATAAAGCATAATATTTTTCGCTCTCTTTAGAAGGTGGTCTTACTTGTCCTGAAACAATATCTCCACTTCTTAAAGCAAATCTTCTAATTTGTGTAGCACTTACATAACTATCACTAGATGTATCACTAAAGTTACCATCAACAGCTCTTAAAAATCCAAAACCACCATCTTTGATATCCAATATACCAGTAAATAAAACATATCCACCAGCAATTGTTTGAGCTTCTAAGATAGCAAAGATTAAATCTTGTCTAGGTAACTCTTGTGGATTTTCCACCTCTAGTTTTTTTGCTTCTTCAATTAAATCTTCAAGTGGTTTTTGTCTTAACTCTTCAATAGCAAAACCTTTTACAGGAACATGAGTTCTTTTGTTGTTTTGTTTTTTATGTTGTGGTTTTTTATGTTGTGGTTTTTTTTGAGTAGATTGTTTTTGTTCTTCTTGTTGTTGGTTTTCTTGATTTTCCATAGTGTAGAATTTGCCTTTTGATTGTTTTTAATTGATTTTTTTTAGTAAGTGTAAGTTGTGTATTTCGTATTTTAATTAAGTTTTACTTAATATATGGTTAGAAGAGTTTATTAAAACTACTTCTAATGGCTTTATATCTCTAATATTCTCTTAACAGCTTCTAAAGAATCATCAGTTATTATTGATGTGTATTCTTCCATATCTTCTTTTTTACCATATCCACAAAGAACTGCGACTGTACTTACACCTGCTTCATTTCCTGCTATTAAATCAAGCTTTGTATCACCAACCATAAAAATATTTTTATGTGGTTTTAAATTCATATTTTCCAAACATTTAAGTACAGGTTCTGGGTGAGGTTTTGGATTTTGAACCTCTTGTCTTCCAATAATAGTTTCAAAATATTTCATAATATCAAGATGTTCAAGTAGTGGTATAGTATATTCAGTAGTCTTTGTTGTTACTATTGCTAATCTTGCAAATGTTGAAGCTAGCTTTACAGATTCTACAGCATTTGGTAGTAAAGATGTTTGGTCAATTGATATTTTACGATACTCTTTTTTATAAGAATCTACAAAATCCCAAACTTTTTGTTTATCAACTCCTAAGTTTGCATACATAATATCCAAAGGATAACCTATCTCATTTTTTATATCTTCATCATCACCTTTAAAATCAAATCCAAGCTCTTTAAATGAGTGATTAAAACACCCTACTATTGCACTTGTACTATTTATTAATGTACCATCCAAATCAAATAATATTACTTTTTCCATCATCAAATCCACCTTCTTTTTAAAATAATTAACCTTTTATATAAAAAACTCTATAAACCATCGGTAAATAGTATAAGTTTAAAACTGTAGCAAATAGTATTCCAAATCCTAAAGCTATAGCCATAGGTTGAAGTATCAATGATTGTCCTGATGCAAAAAACATCAAGGTACTAAGTCCTAAGATTGTAGTAAGAGATGTTAGTAAAATTGGTCTTAGTCTAAGCATTGCCATCTCTTTCATCTGCTCTAAATTTTTAGCTTTTTGTATAAAATCCATCATAATAATACCATCATTTACAATCACTCCTGCTAAACCAACTACCCCAATAAGTCCTGGCATTGTAAGATTTAATCCCATCACTAAATGTCCTACTAAAACTCCTAAAATAGATAAAGGTATCGTACTTAATATTAAGATAGATTTTCCAATAGAATCAAACATCATCACAAGTGAAATAAATATCAAAACCAAAGCTATTACAAAAGCTTCCATCATCTCTTTTTTTACTTTTGCATTTTCTTGTTGTTCACCTTTAATCTCAATAGTTACCTTTTTATTTATTGTTTTTAGAATAGGTGCTAAAACAGCATATACATCATCACTTGTAGTGTTGTTTAAAGATGCTGTTATACTTTGTATTCTTATTCCATTTTCTTTAAATATTTGACTTAGACTTGGTTTGATATTAAAATCAACTACATCTTTTAATAATACTTTTTGTTTATTATTTGGGACATTTAATTCAAAGTTATTAAGTGAACTTTTTGCATCTTTATTTTTACTTTGAAAAACAATATCAACAATTCCACTTTCATCATACATCTTGCTAAAACTAGCTTTGAAATAATATGGCTTCAATATATTCACAATATTTGTCTCATTAAATCCCAAACTTTGACCATATCTATTTACTATAAATTTTAAATCATTATTTCCTAAAAGTATATCATCTGATATATTTATCACTCCATTTATTTTAGATAGTTCTAATTTAATCTTCTTAATTGCCTTTGAAACTTCCATATCATCTTGTCCACTAAATGCTATTTCTATATCATTTTTAACGATACCTGCACCTGGAACTATCACTTTTAATTCATCAAAGATTTTATTTTCTGGACTTAACTCATCTTTTAAAAGAGCTGATATTTGTGAAGCTATTTGTTTTGCACTTTGTTCTCTTGTCATATTTGTAGGGTCATATTTTGGACTCAAAATTGGATTGATATTTTTATCAAAAAAGTTTGCTGGACTTCTCTCTTTTAAATTTATAAATATCTGAAAATAAAATTCTTCATTTTGTGGCAACTGTTTTCCGTCAAGTTTCAATCCAGTTACAGAACTAATAGAATCAATCTCATCACCTAATTTAAAGTTTTTTAAAAGCTTCTTTTCTAAAGCTGTAACAATTTGTTCTGTTTGACTTATCTTAAACCCAGCACCAACAGAACCTGAAATATAAACTTGTGTAGTATCAAACTCTGGCATAAATTCAAACTTTAAAATCTTTGCTAAACCTATTGTAGATATCAATATAAATGCTATTAATCCCAAAGGTGCAATATATTTCTTTTTTAATGCTAAAGTTAATATTGAGTTATATATTTGTTTATTTTTATCCCAAAACTTATCTGATTTTTTATCTTCTTTATTTATTTTAAATGATTGTTTAGCATGAAGTGGCAAAAAGAAAAATGCTTCTACAAGAGAACTTAAAAGTAAAATTGAAATCATAATAGGGAGTATTCTCATAAACATTCCAGTTTCACCAGTCATCATTAATATAGGCAAAAAGGCAAAGATTGTGGTAGCTGTAGCAGTAATTACAGCAGGTAACATCTCCATAGCACCATCAAGTGCAGCACTCATCTTATCTTTTCCCATCTCAAGATGTCTATATATATTTTCGCCAACAACAATAGCCTCATCTACAAGCATACCAAGTGCGAGTAATGCACCTAAAAGTGAAAGCATATTTAAACTATATCCTAGAGATTGAGCACTTATAAGTCCTATCATAAAACTTGTAGGAATACCAACAGCAACTACAAAAGCAATACGAGCATTAATAAAGAAAAACAGAGCAGTAGTTAATAAAATAAGTCCAAATAAAATATTTGACACAACAGTATTTAGTCTATTTTTAATCCAAACAGAAGTATCCATATATGTATTAAATTTTACTTGGGTATGTTCTGCTTGTGAGGTTTTTAATATATCTTTTATCTGTGCAACTAAAGCTATTGCATCTCCTGTAGTACCTTTGTTTATACCTATAGCAATATTTGGCATACTATTAAAATGTGAGATATTATTTACATCTGCTAAAGTGTATGATATATTTGCTATATCTTTTAAATATATTTTAGTATTGGCTATTTTTAAAATTGTATTTTCTAATTTACTTAAATCTTTTTCACCATTTTGACTACTTAAATAATAGTGTGAAGTGCTATCTTTTATAATACCAGCAGGAAAAATAGAACTCATAGAACTTATTGCATTTATAACAGTTGATTTATCAAGCCCTAAAGCTTCTATTTTAGCATCATTAAAAGTTATTAGAAGTTCTTTATCACTATCACCCCAAATCGTTATCTTACTTAAATCACCTAGACTATTTAATTTAGTTTTCATAGAAGTTGCTACTTTAAGTAGTTCCTCTTTTGTTTTATTTCCATAAATAGCAACAGTAATTAAAGGTATCGTATGGACTGCTTCTTTAACAGTTGGTTCTGTCATATCACTTGGGAAATTTACTTTAACTTTTGTCACTATATCTTTAACATCATCAATAACTTCAGATGCCTCATAGCCACCTTTTAAATCAACTTTAATACTATAAAAACCAGTTTTAATAATAGTAGTTATTTGTGACGCTTCACTTAAAGCTTGTAAATCATCTTCTATCTTTGACACAGCCATCAAATCAAGCATATCACTACTTGCTCCATTGTAGCTGCCAGTAATTGTAATAGCATCTAAAGCAGAAGGGGGAAATATCTCTTTTGGTATTTTAAAATAAGCAAAAAATGCCAAAAGAAAAATAAATAATAATAGTAAGTGATTTAAGATAGGCTTTTCTAGACCTAGCTTTATAAGTGATTTTAACATAGAATAATTATACCAAATATATATGGTGGTCACGATTAGAGTTGAACTAACGGCTTCTACAATGTCAATGTAGCACT
>CAYUNC010000098.1:3433-4937 GCA_964445915.1 uncultured Arcobacter sp. | reverse complement strand
TTTGTTGTTGCTACATTGTTTAAAAATGTATATGCATTTGTATTTATAACTTCTGGAGTTTGAACTGATAAAAGGTCTTTTGAGTATCTATCCATATCTAAAGTTATATTTAGTTGTTTTGCTGTTAGATTTAAAGCTTCCAATGTACCTATATTGTTTGAAAACTCAACTTTTGTCTTTTTAAGTTTCTTTGTTAAAGTATCTCTTGAAGTAAATATAAGTTTTTTAAATCTACCGTTTGCTTCTACTGAAAGATTGTATTTTAATCCACTTGTCATATTTGTATATACAATAAACTCAGCTAAACCTGAAAATGCAGTAGGTGAGTTTGATGTAAATGTTAAATCATTGTATTCTTTATCAATTAATAAAACAGTGTTTGGTGCCTTTTCATATACAAGCTTTTGTATATAAGCTACCATATTGTCACCTTTTCTGTATTTAAGTAACTCTACTTGCTTGTCTTTTTGTTCAACTAAATAATGCTCCATAGTTTTCAACAAACCTTTTTTTGCTTGTTGCTCTTTTGTCAATAGACTTTTCTCTTTATAATAATTGTCAATAAGTGATGTTTTTGGTTTGCTTGTAGATGCACAACCAGTTAGTATAATTGTTGCTAAAGACACTGTTAGTAGTTTTGGTATAGTTTGTTTTAATTTCATATTTTACTCACTTTTCTTATTTGCTAGTTCTATAGAATTTATTTTGATATAGCTATTGTTTGATGTTTTCATCCAAATTGTATTGTGGCTTGTTGCTTTGATTGTGTCATCTTTTAAATATAAGTTGATAATCTTTGATGTTGTATCTGTTTGACTATATGTTGGAGTATAATCATCTAATATTTTATATACTTTTACATCTTTTTCTATATCTATCATCTTTGTAATAGTAGTATGTACTTTAGTTGTATCGCCATCAAGAAGCTTAACTCTTTGAGTTAATTTTCTATTTTCTTCTTTTAGTAAATTAACATCATTTCTTAGTTCTTTAAAATCTTTCAATAAAAAGTTCAATGTTTTTTCTATAATAATTGATCTTTCTAAACTATTGAAACTCTCTGCGTAAAGTATATTTGTTAATAGTGCTATGTATAATAATTTTCTCATAATCATTCCTTATCTATCTTTAAGTAGCTTTAAAAGCAGTCTGTTTTGCTCTTCTAACTTCTTAATCTTTTCTTGTATCTCTTTTACATTTTTAGTTGATGTTTCAGTCTCTTTAAACTTAGTTTTTATTACTAATATTTCTGTTTCTAAGTCACTCATTTTAGAGATATAAAATTTATCTCTTATTTTAGAAGCTGCAACTGTTTTGATAACATTGTCAAGTTGTTCTTGTGTGCTTTGTGATCTAGACGCTTTTATGTAAAGTTTTGCATCTACATTTTTATTTCTTGTAGTATCTTTTGTAAGATTTATATCTTCTTCATTTTCTTCTTGAATATCTGGAGTATAAGCTTTTGGTTTATTTTCATATGAATTTCTAAGAAGGTGTGTTAGGA
>CAYUNC010000098.1:0-3333 GCA_964445915.1 uncultured Arcobacter sp. | reverse complement strand
GGAGTATAAGCTTTTGGTTTATTTTCATATGAATTTCTAAGAAGGTGTGTTAGGATAAACTTTCCATCAGTATTCATACTCCAACCATATTTTAAGTGAGCTACGATTTGTATCTCGTCGCCTCTAGTAACACTTTGGTGTATTTCGCCAATACTTGGTGTATAGTATAAGTTACATGATGAAGTATTGATTATCATAGTTGTAGCATCGTTAGTATCAACTAAAATAATATTATCTAAATCTGCATAGTATCCATCAGAAAAGTTTACAACATTGTTGGTTATCGAATCATATTCTTTTAACTCACCAATAGATGCAGTTGTCATCCCTCTTGAACCATCTTGTTTCTTCAAGTTAATCACTGAAGCATTAACTACAGCATACTTAGCAGCATATATATTAGAAACAAAAATGAATATTAATATAAGATATTTTAACAACATTAAGTTCTCCTTTTAAGTTTTATAGTTGATTATAGCAATTATCGCATAAAAGGTAACTTAAATAATTATTTCAATTATGCTTATGCTATTATCTCTTCAATAAGAGATTCTTGTTGAGTTTTGCACATAGCTTTTATCATATTTTTTTCTAAAAAGTTAGTTTCATCTTGTGTGATATAGCTTATGTTTCCACTAAATAGATATATCTTTTTAGTGCATTTGTAAGAGACTTTTTCTAGTAGGATTTCAAGTAGTTGTATACCATTCATTCTATCTTCTAGATTATAGTCCATAATTATAGTTGTATAGTTTGAAAAATCATCGCTTTCTATTAAAGCTAAAAAATCATCTACTTTATGTACTGCTGTTGCTTCTACATCGTCAAGGCTTAGTTCATCTATTATATTGTTCGCAATTGTTGTGTTGTCATCTACTATTAGTACCATATTAAGTTCTCCATAAAGGTAATGTTATTTTAAATATTGTTTCATCTTCGCTACTACTTACAAAGAAAATATCTGCTGAAGTTTCAATAAGCCATCTTTTGACTATTGACAATCCAAGACCTAGCTGTTGTTTTGTGCTGTAGTGGTCATAAAAAAGATATTTTATATCTTCTTCTGCAATCATATCTCCATTGTTTTTGATAAATATCTCTACGCTGTCGCTATTTATATTGTTGTGAATATCCAATGTGATATTTGTAGCATTTGATTGGATAGAATTTTCTATTAGAGCATAAATAGATGCTATTAGTACATTTTCATATATTATGGTGTGCTGATTGCGTACATCTTGTGTGTTTTGTAGTGTAACATCTAGTTTTGTATTTTTGTATTTCATATTTACACCATTTACAAAAACCAAATCAAGTAAAAAATATAAAAAGTCTATATTTTTAATATTGTCAAATTGTGCATCTGATTCAAAAGTACAAAATAGGGTAGATAGTCTTTGTGTAAAAATCTTATATTTATCAAAAACAGTTTTATTTTTCTCAATTAGCAAAAGTATCTTTTCTTTTTTCTTAATATCATTTTCCAAATCAGCTTGTACATATTTTTCATAATATCTATTTTGACTCTCTACAGGAGATAAAAGATTGTTTTGCATATGAGAAACTGAAATCATAAGAAAATGCAAAGAATTTACATGTAAGCTTTTTGATTTTTTTGAGATATGTGTCTGAACTTGATGTCTAATCTTTAGTCCAATAATCTTTTTGTCTAAAATAAATAATTCTTCTAGTATCTCTTTGAACTCTACATACCACTCTTGCGAATTTAGTTCTTTGTCTAACAGAATAAAAGTATAAGATATAATCTGGTCATAAATAGTTTTTTCTAATCTTTTATCTTCAACCAATCCAATAAATTGTTCTATCATCATAGATAGGTTGCTAATTCTTGAGTCAAAATCTTTATTTAAAATATTTAATATAAAATGATATATATTATTTGCCAATATATCTTGATCGGAAGTGATACCCAATCCAATAAGTGTCTTTTTGTTTAGTTCTAAAAATTCACTTTTGTGTTTAACTACAGCGTCTTGATAATGTTCAATATGTGTAATTAAAAAAGGCACTTTTTTGGTATAAAATGACTTGATCTCTTTCATTATATTTTTACTAATCATCTCTTGAAATACCCTTGAAAATATAAAATGTAGAACCTTTGTCTGGCTTAGTATTGACTGATATGTTTATATCTAAATCATTTGCAATCTTTAAAGCTGCTGCAAGTCCTAACCCAGTACCACCTTGCTGTTTCTTAGTTGTATAGTTTAGTTTAAATATCTTTTTGATATCTTCTATGCCTCTACCATCATCTTTGATTCTAAGAATAAAATTTTCACCCTCTAAATACAACTGAATAGCAATCTCTTTTTTAAAAATCTCTTTTGTCTCGTCGTCTTTACTGCATAACTCTTCAGCAGCATTGAAAATGATAACTTCAATAATCTCTAAATACTTATAAATATCAACTTTTATAGCTATATCAGTAGTGATTTGGTTGTTTATTTCAAGGTAAATATTGTTTGATTTATTGTTGTACCAGTAGTTTGTAAGTCTATCTTGATAAGAAACAATATATGATAAAAGTACACTGATATCCAGTGTGTCAATATTGTATTTTGTAGTATCATTTAGATTTAACAATGACTTATAATCCGAATAAAGTCTTTTTATATTTGAATTTGAAATCATCAATCTACTAATAAGGTCTTGAGTTGTTTTTTTAATTTTACCTTGCTCTTGCTCTTTTGTTAGAACTTTTGCTACAAATATATTGCTAGATTGTCCTAGTACATTTAGAACTTGATGTATAAAAATACTAATATTTATGATATGTTGTATCTCTTCTAAAAAAGAATTATATGAGTATTTGTGTTCTTTAACATCTATTTTGCTTTCGTGATAATATGATGCAAAAAGCTTATCATCTTTTACAACTTCATCTAAGTTTATATTGTCTGGATTTGTTTTGTCTATTAGTTCTAAGTTTGAAAGAATTATACTTCTATTGTTAAGACAATCATCTTTTAGAGTTTTTAACTCTTCTGTTATAACTTCAAGTTCATTTTTTCTTATACTATCATATTGTATAAATATATCATCAATAAATAGTTTTCTATCTTCTATAGTTTCATCTACATATTCTAGTTCAAGAATTTTAACATTGGCATTTTCAATTATATCAATACTAGCAACTAATTTTTCAAATTTCTGAAGTAGTATTGCTTTTAAATCTAAGATGAGAAACCTTTCAAATAATATTTATCATAATACTATATTGTATATTAAAGTATAATTATAGTTATTATGAAAATATTATGAAAGTAGTAGTTATTTTGTTACAAGCTTTATCGTTAAGTCTTCAAAATCTTC
>CAYUNC010000097.1:0-5022 GCA_964445915.1 uncultured Arcobacter sp. | reverse complement strand
CTAAAAGTTCTTAAGTATTTGATTAAAAAAACTTCTTATTTTATGTAAGCTTTGATAATTTTTTGTTCTATTGTTGGTTTATCTCCACCATATCTTCCATTAGTTTCTATAGCTTCAAGTTTTTTAATTACTTTATAACTATTTTTACCCTTAATTGCACCAAATATTGTATGTCTTCCATTAAGATGTGGCGTTGCTACTGTTGTGATAAAAAACTGACTACCATTTGTATTTGCTCCAGAATTTGCCATAGCTAAAACACCTGCTTTATCAAATACAGCTTTATGAGAAAATTCATCTTCAAAACTTGCACCCCAAATAGATACTCCACCTCGTCCAGTTCCTGTTGGATCTCCACCTTGTATCATAAAGTTTTTTATAATTCTGTGAAAAGTTATACCATTGTAATAACCATTCTTAATATGTGTTGTAAAGTTTTCAACTGTTTTTGGTGCTATATCAGGTCTAAGTTCTAACTCAATAATCCCTTGTGTAGTTTCAAGTACTGCAATTGGATTTGCCCCAAATAAATTTGTAATCATAAATATAGAAAAAAGTATTTTTTTCATTTTAATATCCTTTGAATTTTTTTAGTATTATATCGCAATATATATAATCTAAAATAAAGTTGGTTGCTCTAAAGATTTCACTTTAAAACTAACTCTATGAAGCTCACATAGACCAAACTCTCTCATAGCTTCTACATGTGCTTTTGTACCATATCCTTTGTGTTTTGCAAAATTATATTTTGGATATTTTGGTGCAATATCACACATAAATCTATCACGACTTACTTTTGCTAAAATTGACCCAGCACTTACTTGTGGAACTGTAGCATCTGCTTTTATTTTATGTTCTAAGTTTTCAATACCAAAAGATGTATTTCCATCCATTAGATATATTTTAGCTTCTAGTTTTTGCATTATTTCTGATATTGAGTTTTTAAGTGCTTTACTTAATCCTATCTCATCTAAAGTTTTATTATCAACAAATACTATATGATAAAATGAATCTTTTATAATCTTATCAAACAACTCATCTCGTTTTTTATCAGTTAGTTTCTTTGAATCATTTAATCCCACAATATTTTTCTTTAATACAACACCAGAAACAACTAAAGGACCAGCTAATGGCCCTCTTCCCGCTTCATCTATACCGCATAAATCTTTATTGAACATTGTTAAATATTTTATAAACTATTTTTTCTTTTTAGGTTTTGGAATTAATTGATTAAATTCTAAATTAATAATCAATTCTAAGTTATTTTGTGTTTGTGTAAACTCTATTGGATAAGTGATATTAATTGAATACTTATCTTTATTTAGTCTTCTAACAAAATCAAAAAAGTCTTGTGGAGTAAGCATTACCGTTGTTATATTAAAATGTGACATTTTAGTTTTTTTCTTTTTACCATTTATATAAACTACTTGAGCATTACTTGGTAATAACTTTTTAACATGACTTAACATTTCACTTCTATTTAATTGTTTGTTTTTATTATATTTTGACTGTATTACTTTTTTTAATTTTTTCTTTTGTATTCTATCGCTTGATGAGATAATAGCATTAAACTGCTCTTTATTTTGTTGAACTAAAAGAATTTTAGATGTTTTATATAATTTTAAAAGTGCAGGTTGTAACTCATCTTTAAATACTTCTTTTTTTGGATAACTACAAACTATAGTTGAATTCTTTTTTTGTAGTTGAAGTTCACTTAATATTACACTATCAGGGATTACTTCAAAAAGGTCTGATACAACTTCAGATATTTTATTATTTATCATCTTATGATTTGGCAGTTTTATTCTATTTTCTTCAGCTTTTTTCTCAGCTATTAGTTTTGCTTGTTGGTCTTTTAATCGTTGCTCTTCTTCTGCTTTTGCTACTTGCATAAAATATAATATTCCACCAACAATAACTGTACTTATGATAGCACCAATTATCCACTTAATAGGTGACTTTTTAGCAACTTTCTCTCTAGCAGACATAAAACTATGTCTTTCGATATGAATTTGTTTTGACATAGTAAAAAGATATTCATCAATATTAATAGCTGAATACTCAATTTCCATCATAATATTTTCTTCAAGTTGCTCTATTTGTTCATCTGTAAGTTGTTTTACATTATAAAAAATAGAGATAGATTCACAAAATACATCTTCTATCTCTTGTTCATAAAATTCATTAGTGATACTTGTAATTGCCTCTTGAACTTCAAGCATATGTATCTCATCAAAGATTTGTTGTCCTTGAATACCATTAGTATCAAATTCTTCATCTGTAACATCTTCAAATGGTGTCAAAAGTTTTATAGAACTATGAACAACTCTTTTTTCACCATTTATAATCAAGCAATAAATAGTATCATTTAAAATAAAGATATTTACAGAGTTTGCATCTACGCCATAACCTAAAAGATGACTATATAAGATATTATAAGGTGAAAATACATAATCCATTCCCGTAGTTAAATAATATTGTTCTAAATTTAATAAATCTTCTTTGGGGATAGCTACTCTTACATGTGAAGTCAAATCTCTAATTTCATAATTTTCATCTACAAAATCATCATCTACAAGCTTCTGATTTCTACTTTCACAAAGTGTTGTTATATATGTTTCAGATATATTATTTTGTAAAATTTTTAGTTTATTTACTACATCTGTTGTAAGTTGTTTGTCTATGATAAAAGAGGTTTGCTCTGTCATTGAAACCTTGCCATCATTTAAAATCTGATTTTCTAGTTTTAGTTGTCTTTTATTTTTTTTTATATTAATGTATTGTATATTTTTATCTTTAAACATCTAGATGCTCCATCATTCTTTCTTTTATTAACTCTTTAGCTTCATCCATTTGCATCTCTGCAATATCAATAGGTTCACTTATATAGAAGTTTATTGTACCAAAAGGTTTTGGAATTATAAATTTATCCCACGATTTTAATTGCCAATACCTTGAAGCTTGTATAGAACAAGTTAATATTTTAGCATTTGTTTTTTGAGAAATAGCAACAATACCATCTGCAACTTCATAGATAGGTCCTCTTGGTCCATCTGGTGTTATTGCAACATCCATACCATCTTTTATTGTTTTAATTGCTTGTATTAATGCTTTGGCTCCACCTTTTGAAGATGAACCACTTATTGCACCAACACCTAAATAATCAACAACTTTTCGTATAGTTTCACCATCACGATGATGACTTACAATCACTTTTATATTTCCATTTGGTTTGAAGTGTCTATAATTTAATGGTTGCATTAAAAGTTCACCATGCCACATAGATAATATAAATGGTTCAGATGGAACTTCATTTGGATAATTAAAAACTTTTTTATTTGTAAGATAGATTATTCGCACTATTACACTTAACATAAATGGTAATAAAACTATTTGAATAAAATCTCTTATTTGTCTTTTCATTAGATAACTTCACCTTTTAATGATGTTCTACTATTTGATATAATTTTAACATCAACTATTTGCCCAAGTAACTCTTCACTACCTGTAACAAATACTTGACAATTGTTATCACTAAATCCCATAATCTCTCCATTTGGTTTTAAATCTTCAAAAAATACACTCATTACTTTCCCAACATTTGAAGCCATATGCTCACTTTGGTGCAATTTATGTAACTCAATTACTTCTGTTAATCTTTTTGTTGCTATTTCATCTTCTATATGATTTTCCATAGTTAATGCTTGTGTATTTGGTCGTGCAGAATATTTGAAATTAAAAATTTGGTCAAATTTTACTTTGTTGATAACATCAATTGTATCTTGAAACTCTTCATCACTCTCATCAGGAAATCCAACAATTATATCTGTTGTAATTCTTACTTCTGGCACTAAAGTTTTTATTTTATCACAAACATTTAAAAACCACTCTTTAGTATAGCCTCTTTTCATATCTTTTAATACTTTTGTATTTCCACTTTGAAGTGGGATATGAATTGATTTACATATTTTTGGATTTGATGCAAATTCTTCTATAAATTCGTCATCCATATGTAATGGATGCGGTGAAGTAAATCTAATTCTCTCAACACCTTGAATTTTTGATACATCTTGTAGAAGTTTTGTAAAGTTAGAATCTATAGCTTTATCACTAAAGTTTTTACCATAGTTATTTACATTTTGTCCTAATAAAAATACCTCTTTAGCACCTTTATCAATAGTTTTTTTAATCTCATTTAATATAATCTCAGGTGGAATACTTATCTCTTCTCCCCTTGTAGCAGGGACAATACAATAAGTACAACTTTTATCACAACCTAATGAAATATTTACACTAGCTTTATAAAATGAATTTCTAAATTGAGCAAATTCATAAGTTGTTTCATCGTGATTTATATCAATCTCAACAGCACCTTTAACATCAATTGCTTTAGAGATTTTAGAAACATTTCTAGCCCCAACAACAAAATCAACATAAGGTGCTCTTTTAATAATATCCTTACCTAAATGACTTGCTGTACAACCACAAACACCAATTTTAGCTCCATCTTTTCTTAGCTTTCTAAATTGTCCTAATTCACTAAAAAGTTTAGCTACGGGTCGTTCCCGTACAGAGCAAGTATTGATAATAATCAAGTCTGCTTCTTCTAAAGTATCAGTAGTTGTATAGTTGTTGTGAGTGTTTAATTCTGCGATTATGTGTTCAGTATCTCGGCTATTCATTTGACAGCCAAGAGTTTGAATATAAAGTTTTTTTCCCATAGAGGAATAACCTACATTATGTGTACTTCGTATACATACTCTTCATCAGAAAGTCCATATTTAACTTCTCTAAAGTGTACATTGTACCCGTCGCCTTCGAAACTATCAACTAGTGTCATCATATTTTTATGAGAATTTTCTCTATCAAAGTAATAGATCTCATTATCTGTTTTCTTCACTTCCTCTTTTAGTTTAGAAAGTGTTACCTTTTTAGGCTTGTCTGTAAGTTCTTTTCTTGCTAATAAAATGTCCATTTATTATTTTCCTTAAATATCTATAATTTAAGTGATTATAGCTTTTT
>CAYUNC010000096.1:0-5029 GCA_964445915.1 uncultured Arcobacter sp. | reverse complement strand
TTGGAGCAGGGCTAAGTACTGCTGAAAAAGTAACAGATATTTCTGGTCGTGGTGTTGGTATGGATGTTGTTAAAACAAATATTCATAAGCTAGGTGGGGTTATTAAACTTGATACTGGTTTAGGGATTGGTACAACTATAACAATTATGCTACCTCTAACTCTTGCTATTCTTGATGGTCTTGATATTGCTGTTGGCGAAACTAAATATATTTTACCATTAAGTGCTATTGTTGAATCACTACAACCAACTCCAGAGATGATTAAGAAAATTGGAGATGGTACACAAGATTTACTTATGTTAAGAGAAGAATTTATACCAGTAGTTAGACTTCATCAATTGTTTGATATACCATCTAAACATAAAGATTTAGAAAAAGGTATGTTAATTGTTGTTAAATCTGGTACAAATAAAATTGCAATGTTTATAGATGAGTTTTTACATCAACATCAAGTTGTTGTTAAGCCATTAGATAAAAACTTTAGAGCAATAGAAGGAATAGGTGCTGCTACTGTTAGAGGTGATGGTAGTATCGGTCTAATTTTAGATATTATGGGAATTATTGAAGCACAAAGAAAAACAGATCTATTATCAGCATCTGATACAAAAGATCAATACCAACAAGTTTCATAAAAGTTTAGTGGCTAAATATGGAAACAGAAGTTTTACATAAAAAAGTTAAAGATATACTATACTCTTTAACTGGCATTACTTTAGCTGACAATAAAGAGGTTATGATAACCAATCGTCTAGATAAGTTAAAAAGAAATACAAATTATCAAAGTGATGATTTAATGAAACTTCTTGACGATATTGCTGATGGACAACATGTAACTGAATTTATAAATACATTTACTACAAATAAAACACACTTTTTTAGAGAAGAATTTCATTTTGAAGACTTAAGAGATAGAGTTTTGAAAGATTTTGCACAAAATGGTAATGAGATAAAAATGTATTGTTCAGCATCATCTACAGGTGAAGAGCCATACTCTATGAAGATAACAGTTCAAGAAGCATCTAAAAAATACAATAAAACAATAAAATCTTCAATTATAGCTACAGACATAGATACAAATGTTTTACAATATGCAGCAGATGGTATATATAGATTTCAGAAAAGTTCAAAAGAATTTCCTGATTGGATTATTCCATCAAAATATTTTAAAAAAAGAGTACAAAAAAATCTTACTGGTGATGAAATTCTAATAAAAGTAAATGATGAATTAAAAAAAGATATGACTTTTTCTCAAATGAATTTAAATGATATAAAATATCCATTTGATGACCATCATTTTGATGTAGTATTTTGTAGAAATGTATTAATATACTTTTCTGCTCAAGATCAAAATGAGATATTAAAAAAACTATTTAGGGTATTAAAAATTGGTGGTACGCTTTATCTAGGACACTCTGAGAATCCTCAGGATTTAATTAATTATACACAACGAGTAGGGCAAAATATATTTATTAAGCAGAAGGATATTGTTTGATAATAAAAGGGCATAAAGATGGTAGTATAGAAAATCTACCACATTCTAAAATAACTCAAATTGTTAAAGGGATACCAACACATACCGTAATTGGTGGAGAATTTGCAGTTGTCAAAGATAATCTAAATATTGCTTTTAAGACTTTACTTGGTTCTTGTGTAGCTATTATGTTTTATGATAAAAATATTGGTATAAAAGGTATGAACCATTTTTTATTACCTTCAACTTCTAATTCAAATGAAGATATGAAATATGGTTTATATTCAGTTGAAGCTATGTTAAATGAGATGTATAAGCTAGGTTGTAAAAAAGAGAATATGGCAGTTAAAATTTCTGGTGGAGCTGATATTATGCAAATAGGCTTATCTTCTAAAAGTATTGGTCATAGAAATGTTGAATTTGCTAGGGATTTTTGTAGTTCAGAAGGATTTAGAATTTTATCTGATCATACTAGAGGAACAGAGGGAAGAGTTATTTTATTAGCTACAAATTTTGAAACATTTATTAAAAATATCCAAAATTCAAATACAAATACAGAGGTTATGGATACAGAGAAAGAACTTCAATCAGAATTATCAATCAGACAACCTGCTATTTCTGAATATATTACAGGTACTGGAATATTTGATATTGATAATGATACTTCATCTAAAAAGATGGATATTGAACTATTTTAAAAAGAGATAACTAATGTTTACTGTAATTGTAATTGATGATTCTGCTTCTATGAGAAAAGTTATAAAAGATATGATTAATAATATTGAAGATTTTGAAGTTGTAGATACGGCTATTGATGCTTTTGATGCAAGAGAAAAGATTAAAGAACTTGAACCTGATTTAGTAACTATTGATATAAATATGCCAAAAATGGATGGTGTTACTTTTCTTAGAAATCTTATGAAACTACACGCTATGCCTGCTGTTATTATATCTGGTGAAAGTGTTAGGGGTAGTGATATTTTTAATGATGGTGCTGTTGGATATATCCCAAAGCCTACAGTTGAAACAACTATGGTAGATTTTAATAATGATATAAAAGAAACTTTATTAAATCTAATATTTTTATTAAAACGATATACTTTAAAAAAACCAAAACCAATTAAGCCACTATCTGAGCAAATCACAAAAGTTGTATTAAATGAAAGTGGTATAGAAAAAAGAGTTCATCCTGATGAAGTTTATCCAAGTAGTCCTGCTAGTCTTAGTGGAAATAAAATTATTTGTATTGGTTCATCTACAGGTGGTGTGGAGTCTTTATTAACAGTTTTTAAAGACTTACCATCTGGTTTACCACCAATTGTAATGACACAACATATCCCTTATGGATTTTCTAGTTCATTTGCTGCTAGACTTAATACTCATTCTGAAGTAAATGTTCAAGAAGTTAAATCAGATGGAATTATTTTAGAAAATGGTAATGCTTATTTAGCTCCTGGAAATATGCATTTAGTTATTGAGAAAAAAGGCAATGATTACATTACAAAACTTTTAGATATTACAAAAGTTAGCCGACATAAGCCAAGTGTAGATATGCTTTTTCGTAGTGTAAACAACTCTGCTGGTGGTGGTGCTATGTCTGTCATAATGACGGGAATGGGTGATGATGGAAGTATAGGTATAAAAAATTTATTTGATAATAAAGCTTATTGTTTAGCACAAAATGAAGAAAGCTGTGTTGTTTATGGTATGCCTAAAAAAGCTGTTGAAGCTGGTGCTATTAATGAATCTTGTCACTTAAATGAGATAGCATCATATATAGTAGCTTTTGCAAAAGGTCAAAAAAAGGCTTAGTTATCTTCTTTTATTAAAGAAAAATAACTATGTCCTAAATATATAATATAAAAAATAGCTATAAAAAAAGCAACAAATGGAATAAGAGATACTACATATAAAAGTATTGTTTTAGCTCTCATTGATGTTTTATTTGGGAAGTATATTTTACCAAATTGTTCTTTTGACATAATAGTTGAACCTACATCATAATGAAGCATTTTATGGAAGAAGTAATAAAATGGTATGTTAATTGCTACAATATTTACAAGTGGTATAAAATAAAAAGGGATTAGTATAACTAACAATCCTAACATCACTAAAAATGTTTTAATCAGTTTCCAAATACCACCAAAAATAGTTCCATATCCCTCTTCTAAATCTATATTAGAGTAATGTTTATGATGTATCAATGCTAATATTTTAGGCGTTAATAGCCCAGCAATTAATAAAGATATGAAAATAGACAAATAACCCATAGCAAATAATCCAACAGTATAAACTAAAAAACTAACAATCCAAGATGTAACAGTATATTTTAATAAAAAATCTAAAATACCATTTCCTGTATAGGTATGATTTTCTTCTATTGTTGTTACTGCTCCATTTTCTATTTGTGTTTGATGATGTTGAATCTGTAATTGTGTGTTTTCTAAACTATCTAAACCAATATTTGCAACTCCAAAAAATAGTAAATATAATACAAATGCACTTCCTAAAAGTGGATATATAACTAACTTTAGCATAGGGGTTGTAAAATAGTCTTGGATACTTTTGGTTAAAACACTAATCTCTTTCATCATATTACCTTTTTAATAAATCTTAATTTTTATTGGATTTTTAAACCAACTAGCTAATTGTTTTGTACAATTTTGTACTATTAGTTTATCAAACTTTTCACAATCTTTACCTAAAAGTTCTCGAACTCTTTTTATTGTTAAACAATCTTTAATATCTATAGATACTAACTGTTGAATCTTATTAAAATCTATACTACCAAAACGATTGTGTGTATTTTGAAAGCCTTGCGATACTTTAACAGCTTTTCCAATACCTAGCCAGAGTTCTATATGCTCAAACTTTTTATCATCTGCTAACTTTATACCATCATATATAAAGTTACCAATTTCTACAACATAACTATTTGAATCTAGATTCTTAGTTTTACTAAATGCAGTATTACCCAAAGTGAAGATAATACGCTTATAACCATTTGCATATGCATAATTTAATTCTTCATTTATACTATGAATATAAGCAGTAGAGCTAATAGGCTTAACAAATCCAGTAGTTCCAAGTATAGATATACCACCTTGAATTCCTACTTTTTCATTTGCTGTTTGTTTTGCTAACTTTTCACCATCAACAACACTAACAGTACAGTATAGATTTAAATTATGAACATTTATTCTTTTAAAAATATCTTCTATAACTTCTAAAGGCTTTGGATTGATAGCAGGATAATTTTTAGGTGGTTTTAGCCCATCTTTTGTAACAACTCCTACACCAAGTCCAGAATATATTTTTATTGATGAATTTAAGTGTTTTAAAATATATGGATTATGTTTTATTGAATTAATTGATAACTCTTCTAACTTACTAGATATAGTAACAACTATTTGACAACCTTTTGTTACATCTAGGTCATCATTATCCATTTTAATTGTATTTGAAGTGGATAACTCATTTGTTGCTACAAAAGTATCTAAGGCACTTCTAAAAGCAAAAGATGTATGTACTCCCGTAGTGTAGCCTTTTTTAAGTTTG
>CAYUNC010000095.1:0-5031 GCA_964445915.1 uncultured Arcobacter sp. | reverse complement strand
TTACAGAAAATCATATCGGTTATAAATTAGGTGAATTTGCACCAACTAGAACTTTCAAGGGACATAAAGGTTCTGTACAAAGAAAGGTAGGTTAATAGAAGATGGGTAAAGCTACATTAAAATTTATTAGACTATCTCCAATAAAAGCTAGATTAATAGCTAGAGAAGTTCAAGGTATGAATGCTGAAGTTGCAATTGCATCTTTAGAGTTTACACCAAACAAAGCAGCTGGTGTTATTGCTAAAGTTATTGCATCTGCTGTTGCTAACTCAGGTTTAGAGCCAGAAGAAGCAGTTGTTACAAGTTGTAGAGTTGATAGAGGTCCAGTTCTTAAGAGATTTACTCCAAGAGCTAGAGGAAGTGCATCTCCAAAACATAAGCCAATGGCTCATATTATGGTTGAAGTAAATGCAATAGAAGGAGACAAGTAATGGGTCAAAAAGTAAATCCAATTGGACTAAGACTTGGTATCAATAGAAACTGGGAATCACGATGGTTTCCATCTTTTTCTAAGATGCCAGCTAATGTTGCTGAAGATAATAAAATTAGAAAGTTCGTTAAAAAAGAACTTTACTATGCTGGAATTGCACAAACAATTATAGAGAGAACTGCTAAGAAAGTTAGAGTTACTGTAGTTGCTGCAAGACCTGGTATTATCATTGGTAAAAAAGGTGCTGATGTTGAAAAGCTTAAAACTAATCTTGCTAACTTAGTTGGTAGAGAAGTTGCTGTAAACATTAAAGAAGAAAGAAAACCTTTCATCTCTGCTCAGTTAGCTGCTGAAAATGTAGCTCAACAGTTAGAGAGAAGAGTTGCATTTAGAAGAGCTATGAAAAGAGTTATGCAAAATGCAATCAAAGCTGGAGCTAAAGGTATTAAAGTTTCTGTTTCTGGTAGACTTGGTGGAGCTGAAATGGCTAGAACTGAGTGGTACTTAGAAGGTAGAGTTCCTTTACATACATTAAGAGCTAGAATTGATTATGGTTTTGCTGAAGGTCATACAACTTATGGTTGTATTGGTATTAAAGTTTGGATTTTCAAAGGTGAAGTACTTGCAAAAGGTATTCCAGTTGAAAAAGCAGATGATGATAACAATAAATCAAGAAGACCATCAAAAAGAAGAGGTAACTAACAATGTTAATGCCTAAAAGAACAAAATATAGAAAAGAGATGAAGGGTAGAAACAGAGGTAAGTCGTTTAAAGCAAACACTTTATCTTATGGTAATATCGGAATCAAAGCTTTAGAGCATGGTAGAATTGATGGTAGACAAATTGAAGCTGCCAGAATTGCTATGACTAGAAAAGTTAATAGAACAGGTAAAATATGGATTACGGTATTTCCTGCTAAACCACTTACTGCTAAACCACTTGAAACAAGAATGGGTAAAGGTAAAGGTTCAGTTGATAGATATGTTATGAATATTAAGCCAGGTAGAATTTGTTTTGAAATGGCTGGTGTTGAAGAAACATTAGCAAGAGAAGCTTTTGCGTTAGCTAGAGCTAAACTTCCTTTTAAAACAAAGATTGTAACAAAAGAGGGTGAAAATGAATTATTCTGATATTAATACTAAAAGTTTAACAGAGTTAAACGATTTATTAAAAGAGAAAAAGGTGCAACTTTTTGAACTGAAATTAAAGTCAAAAACTATGCAATTAACAAATACAAGTGAATTAAAAGCAGCTAAAAAAGAGATTGCTCAAATTCATACTGCTATTACAGCAGCTAAATAAGGATTAAAATTATGAGTTCACATAAAAGAGAAATCCAAGGTGTTGTGGTAAAAGTTGCAGGACAAAAAACTGCTTCTGTATTAGTTGAAAGAAGAGTTATTCATCCTAGATATCACAAAACTGTTAGAAGATTTAAAAAATACTTAATTCATGATGAAAAATCAGAATTAAAAGTTGGTGATACAGTTATTGCAATTGAATGTAGACCATTATCTAAAACTAAATCTTTTAGATTAAAAACGATTTTAACTACAGGAGCTAACGTATGATACAAAGTTTTTCTAGATTAAATGTTGCAGATAATACTGGTGCTAAAGAGATCATGTGTATCAAAGTTCTTGGTGGAAGCCATAGAAGATACGCTACTGTTGGTGATGTAATTGTTGCTTCTGTTAAAAAAGCTCTTCCAGTAGGAAAAGTAAAAAAAGGATCAGTTGTTAAAGCTGTTATCGTTAGAACTCATAAAGAGGTTCAAAGAGAAAATGGATCTTTAATTAGATTTGATGATAATGCGGCAGTAATCCTTAATGATAAAAGAGAGCCAATAGGAACAAGAATTTTTGGACCAGTAGCTAGAGAAGTTAGATACTCAGGTTTCATGAAAATTGTTTCTCTTGCTCCGGAGGTAATATAATGGCAACTAAGTTGAAAATTAAAAAAGGTGATACTGTAAAAATTATCGCTGGTGATGACAAAGGTAAAACTGGTGAAGTTTTATCTGTATTACCAAAAGCTGGGAACACAGGTAAAGTTATAGTTAAAGATTGTAAAATTGCTAAAAAAACAGTTAAACCATCTGAGCAAAATAAAGATGGTGGATTTGTTAATAAAGAGATGCCAATAGATATCTCTAATGTAACAAAAGTAGAAGGTGAATAAGATGGCTGCTAGATTATTTGAAAGATATAAAAGTGAAATTAAACCTGTTTTAGAGTCTGAATTTTCTCAAAATAAAATGTTAACAGCAAAAGTAGAAAAAGTTTCTATCTCTGTTGGTACAGGTTTTGCGGTAAAAGATAGTAAATTAATACAAAATATTACTGATATTATCTCTTTAATTGCTGGTCAAAAAGCAGTTGTTGTTAAATCTAAAAAATCTGTAGCTGGATTTAAAGTAAGAGAAGATATGCCTGTTGGAGTAAAAGTTACTTTAAGAGGTGAAAGAATGTATGAATTTTTGGATAAATTATGTTCAATTGCTTTACCAAGAGTTAAGGATTTTAGAGGTCTTAACAGAAATGGTTTTGATGGTGCAGGTAACTTTAACTTTGGTTTAGATGAACAATTAATGTTCCCAGAAGTTGAGTTTGATGCTATTATTCAAACACATGGTATGAATATCTCTATTACTACTTCTACACCTAGTGATGAAGAGTCTTATAGATTATTAGAATTAATGGGTGTACCATTTAGTAAAGGGAGATCATAATATGGCAAAGAAGTCAATGATTGCAAAACAACAAAGAGAACCTAAATTTTCTTCAAGAAAATATACAAGATGTTCTTCTTGTGGTAGACCAAAATCTGTTTATAGAGATTTTGGACTTTGTAGAATATGTTTAAGAAAAATGGCTAGCGAAGGTTTATTACCTGGTGTTAGAAAATCTAGCTGGTAAGCTAAAAAAAAGGATAAAAGCCCATGATGAATGATTTAATCGCAGACGCTTTAACAAGAATAAGAAATGCATCAATGAGAAAGTTAGAAGTAACAACATTGATCCATTCTAATGCTGTAGAAGCTGTTTGTAATGTTTTAAAAAGCAAAGAGTATATTGAAGATTGTAAAGTTGTTGAAACTGAAGGATCTCCTAAAAAATCAATTACAGTTACATTAAAATATGATGATAATGATAACAGTGTTATAACAGAATTAAAAAGACTTTCAAAAGGTGGAAGAAGAGTATATAAAAATGCTTCTGAACTTAAAAGTTTTAAAAATGGATATGGAACAATCGTAGTATCTACTAACAAAGGGATTATGGCTAATGATGAAGCTAATAAACTTAATGTTGGTGGTGAAGTACTTTGTTCTATTTGGTAAGGAGTAGTAATGTCAAGAATTGGTAAAAAAGCTATTGCGATTCCAAGTGGAGTTGAAGTATCTGTTAATGGTTCATTAGTTACAGTTAAAAAAGGTTCAAAATCTATTGATGTTGAAACACATGATAGAGTTGGAATTAAAGTTGAAAATAACAATGTTAATTTTTCTTTAGTTGGAGAAGAGTCTCAATCTAAAGCTTATTGGGGAACTTATAGAGCTTTAACAGCTAATGCTATAGAAGGTCTTGATAAAGGTTTTTCTAAATCTTTAGAGATTAATGGTGTTGGTTATAGAGCTGCCGTTAAAGGTAAAGTTTTAGAATTACAACTTGGATTTTCACATCCAATTAATTTTGAGATTTCTGATACAATTGAAATTGCAGTTGATAAGAATATCATTAATATTAAAGGTAGTAGCAAACAAGAAGTTGGTCAAGTTGCTGCAAAAATTAGAGGTTTCAGACCACCAGAGCCATATAAAGGTAAAGGTGTTAAGTATACTGACGAGCACATCGTTAGAAAAGCCGGAAAAACAGCTAAGAAATAAGGTATAAAATATGAGTAGAGCAAAAGATCTAGCAAAGAAAAATTCTTTAAGATTAAGAAGAAAAAGAAGAGTTAGAGGTAATATTAGTGGTACAACTGAATTACCTAGATTAAGTATTTTCAAGTCAAACAAATATTTTTATGCACAAGCAATTGATGATGTAACTGGTAATACACTTGCATCAGTTGATAGTAGAGTTTTAAAACTAGTTGTAAACAAAGAAAATGTTGTTAAAGTTGGAGCTACAATGGCTGAAACTTTAAAAGCTAAAAAAATCGAATCAGTTGTATTTGATAGAAATGGTTACTTGTATCATGGTGTAGTTGCAGCATTTGCTGATGCATTAAGAGATAATGGAATTAAGGTATAATTATGGCAATTAATAGAGATGATTTCGAAGAAGCTATTGTTAAAATAGGTAGAGTTACAAAAGTTGCAAAAGGTGGTAGAAGATTTAGATTTACTGCACTTGTAGTTGTTGGTGATAAAAACGGTACTATTGGTTTTGGTGTTGGTAAAGCAAAAGAGGTTCCAGATGCTATTAAAAAAGCACTTGATGACGCATTTAAATCTTTAGTAACAATTAAATTAAATGGTACAACTATTAATCATGATATAGAGCATAAATATAATGCAAGTAGAATTTTACTTAAACCTGCATCTGCAGGTACAGGACTTATTGCTGGTGGAGCTGCAAGACCTGTTCTTGAGT
>CAYUNC010000094.1:0-5328 GCA_964445915.1 uncultured Arcobacter sp. | reverse complement strand
ACCCTCCAAGAGCAGGACTTGATGATACTACTAGAAATCTTTGTAAAGAGTTTGAACAAATCATCTATATATCTTGCAATCCTGAAACATTGTATAGAGATTTAGAAACTTTAACTAAAACTCATACTATTAAATGTTTTGCTTTATTTGATCAGTTTGCATTTACAAATCATATTGAGTGTGGTGTAGTTTTGGAAGTTAAATAGTTATTAAAAATCTACTATTTGTTTAGTACGATTTTTAAAAATTATACACTTAGTGTATCCTATATCTTTAGCTATTTGTACCACTTGCTCATAACCAAATCCAATTTGGTCAATACTATGAGCATCACTACTAAAAGTTATAGGAATATCTAGTTTAAAAGCTAATTTTAAAAGTGTGTTTGATGGGTATTGTTCTTTTATAGGTTTTCTTAATCCAGCACTATTTATCTCTAAAACCATACCAGATTTTTTAATCTCTATCATTGTATCGTATGCTATATCAGTTATATTTTTATTTGGTAAATATTTGAAAATCTTGATTAAATCCAAATGTCCAACTACATCAAAATAACCTGTTTTTACCATAGATGAAACTGTTTTAAAATACTCTTCCCAAATTGTATCAATATCTTTATCTTCAAATTGACCTATAAATTCAGGATTATCAAAACCCCACTTATCAATAAAATGAACAGAACCAATTAAATAATCAACATTAGATTCTAAAATACTTTTTTCTAAATATTTTGAGTTTTCCATAAAATCAACTTCATAAGCTAGCAATATATTGATTTGTTTTTTATATTTTTCTTTTAAACTTAAAATATCTTTTTCATAAGTTTTACTTTGAGATAAATTCATTCTATATTCAGGTTCAAATGCCATAGGTGCATGACAACTAAATCCATAAGTGTCTATTTTTAACTCTATTGCTTTTTGAATATACTCTTCCATAGTACCAGTTGCATGGTTACAAAGTGTCGTATGGTTATGTAAATCTACTCTCATTTGAAGTGTTATTTTCTTTCTAATTCTTTCATACTATCAAGAAGCATATTACTCTCTTCATTCATAGCTTCATCAATCATAGGATACATCATTTGTTCCTCTTTCATATTGTGCTGTTGCATAGTCATCATTAAAGTTTCACTTAGTCCAAAGAATTTATCTTTATCTTTATTTTCAACTGCTTGTGCCATATCTTTTGTAAGTTGTCGCATTTGTGTATGTTCCATTATCATTACAGGAGTTGGATTACAATGTGCATTTTCGCTTCTTGCTTCAAATCCTGGAAACATAACTTCCTCTTCCATATCAAAATGATAAATTAAGTCACTAGCAAAATCTTCAAATAATTTCTTACCTTCAGTCCAATTATCATCTGCTATTGCATTTTCCATATTTGCAAATTTTACATCACAAGCACGGTGGTCTTCTTTCATATATTCACTTAAAATTGTCATATTGTTTACCTTTTATTTTGTTGTTATTACAGTATTTATATTTTGAAAGATAGCTTCTACTCTTTGTTGCCAAAGTTTACCAAATTCTATTCTTTCTTCTTGTGTAGCTGCATTTTGCATAATCTTTTGCATTAATTCTTGTTGTTTTGGATTGCCTTGAATTGAACTTGGATTGTAAGTAACTTCAACTTTTTTTCCTGTGTCAAGTCTTTGAAACTGTACACTTGAAGATATGTCATTATTGAAACTCATTAAATCATGTCTTACAAAGTTTCCACCAATACCTTTAAATCCACTTGTAGCTGTAGCACCAGTAATTTGTGACATAACATTTGATATTACACCAGCAACTCCTTCAGAAGCATCTTCTTTAAATGATACAAAAATCTCACCACGAACTGCAATTTCATCTTTATATAAAGCTTTTAAACCTTCTAAAGTCATTAAATATGCACCAGCAACCGTAGGACAGCTATGACCAGCACTTTTTACAATATCAAGATAACTAAATTCAACTACACCATCTTCAAAAGTACCTAAAAAATTAGCTAAATTATCTACTAGTTCTATTGTTTCAATTTGATTAAAAAAATCTGGATAGTTCATATTAAAAACCACTCAATTTCTTTTTTACTTCATCAGTAGCCATTGTAACATTCCAAGCTGGCTCCCAAACTACTTCTACTTCAACATTTTGTACAGTTTCACATTCTCGAATAACTGCTTCTTCAACCCATTGAACAATCATTTGATGTAGTGGACAAGCTTTTGTACTTAGTGTCATAGTGATTTTTGCATCACCTTCTTCAGTACAAGATGCATCATAAATTAAGCCCATCTCTACAAGATTAAATCCAACTTCTGGATCATTTACAGTTGATACTGCTTTAAAAAGTTCTTCTTTTGTTGCCATTTTATCATTCCTTATCTGTTTATATAATAGAATAATAGCTTAAATAAGATAAAAATAGTCTGATTTAAACTAATTGATTAAAATAATTCAAACTCTCCATCATTAAGTTCAAATCTAAGAACATTATTTCTACCTTGATCTTGTGCATCACTTAATGCTAATTTTGATTTTTGTATACATTCTTCTATATCAGGAGAATCTTCAGGAAACATTGAAACTCCAATACAAACAGTTTTTTTAAACTTATCACCATTTTCAGATATTAAATAAGTATTTGCTAGTTTCTCTTTAATTTCATCTGCAATTTGGAGTGTTCTAGCATCATCTATTATATTCATCAGTAAAACTAAAAATTCACCACCACTAAATCTAACAGCAATATCAGAAGTTCTAATAGTGTCAATTATAGTTTTAGCATATAATTTTAGGAATTCATCACCAAAAGTAGTACCATGTTCATCATTTACAGCTCTAAATCTATCTATATTTATAACCAAAACACCAATTTTCATTTTTTCTCTTAATACTAAAGGTGTAATTGTTTTTATCTCTTCTTGAAATGATTGTCTAGTTTTTAGATGTGTAAGTGGGTCAAAAGTTGAAGAGTCCTCTAGTGAAAACAATACATATTGAATATAAGCTGTAATTGCTGCTTCATAGATAAAACAATGTAAATAAGTAATATCAAAATCACTAAGTTTTGGAGTTTCCATTAAAAAAGTAATTGTTGTATTAGGATGTACTTTTTCAGATATTTTACAATTATATAATAAATAGTCTTTCCCAGTTTGAAACTCTACTTTATCAATATTATCAATAGTTTTAATAATCTTAAAAGAATGAATACGAAATCTTTTATTCAGAAATTTATATATCTTTAAATGTACAAAATCTTTATCATGTGCATCACTTGAGGTGTGTTTAAACTTATTTATATGAGCTAAAGAAGATATTATTTGCTTTACATCTCGTTGTTTTTTATGATGAACAAGCTTATCAAGTCTATCCATTAGAGAATATTTATTATTACCATTCATTTAGTTATATTCTTTTTCTTTTCTTCTAGCTTTCATTTTTGCACTTGCTAATTTTCGCATATCTTCAGTTGTATCTGATTCATCCATAATCTCTAAACCAAGTAATGTTTCAATACAATCTTCAAGAGTAACTATACCCTCAGTTTGGTCATAACCATCAGTAACTATAAGTAAATGACCTTTTGATTTTGTTAATCCAGCTAGAGCTTTTGATACAGGTATATTTTCATTGATAGTTTCAACAGGGTCCATAATACTTTCAATAGTTACATTCTTGTCTTTTATTGCTTGTTTAAAAAGTTTTTTAGTTAAAATCATACCTACAATATGGTCAATACCATCTGCATATACTGGAAGTCTTGAAAATTTATATGTTCTTTCATCCTCAAGTAAATCTTTAATCACAGAATCTTTTTGTACTGCGAATACAACACTTCTAGGTGTTAAAATTTCTTTAATCTTAATCTCTTTTAATGATAATGTATTTTCGATAATATCTGATTCCATATCATTTATAATTCCATCTTCTTCACTTAATAAAGTTGTATGAAGTATCTCTTCTCGTGTTACTGTATCATCTTTATTTTTACTTATCTTTTTAGTTACAAATAAAGTCATTAATATGATAGGGTAAGTAATAAATATAAAAAATTTAATAAACTTTGTTGCTAATGGAGCTAATTGCTTCCAATATATAGCACCTATTGTTTTAGGAATTATTTCTGCAAAAAATAAAATCATAAAAGTTAAAGCTATAGAAACCATTAAGACTAAACTACTATCATTGTTAAATACACTTTGTGCTTGAACACCAATAGCAGTTGCTCCTAAAGTATTTGCAAATGTATTTAATATAAGTATAGATGAGATAGATTTGTCTATATTATCTTTTAAATCTTTTAAATCTTTACCAACTTCTGGATTATTTTCTTCAAGTATTGAAATATATGATACATTTGTTGATAATAGTATAGACTCTAGCGTAGAACATAAAAATGAGATACCAATTACAAGTATAAAAAGGATTATTAAATAATCCATAGTAACTCACTGTTTTTTAAATATAAAATGGGGGATTGTCCGTCCAAAAAATTCTCCTAAATAAAATTTATCTATTATATAAGAAAAATCATTATACGCACCTTTATTAAGCTATTTAGAAAAATATTAACAATATATTAACATTATATAAGTAAACTTCGCTTCTAAATTAAAAAAGGAATAGTATGAAAAAAAGTATTTTAACAGTAGTTGCATCATTAGTAGTTTTACCATCAATTTTATTAGCAGATATGGATAGATGTGTATCTTGTCATGGAGTTGATTTTGAGAAAAAAGCACTTGGAGTTAGTAAAGTTGTTAAAGGTATGTCAGAAAAAGAGATAAAAAAAGCTCTTGATGGATATAAAAAAGGTCAAGGTGGTTCAATGAAAGAACTTATGATTGATGAAGTTAACTTAGGAGTTGATACAGATGCAATGGCTGCTGATGTATACAGTGAATCTATTACACCAGGCTTTGAAGAACCAAGTGATGAGTTTATTTTCCAAAAAAGATTAAGTGTTAAAACTTTACATATTATGAAAAAACAAATTAAAAAAGCAACAAAAAAGAAAGATATGCATAGAATAGTATCTCAAATAAAATCATCTGCATTTACTATGTATGTTTATGATGATTTACTAAAAACAAAAATTGATTTTAAATCTATGAAACCAAATAAAACTAAACCAACAATGAAAGAGATACTTGCAAAAGTTACAAAAGTAAAAACTTGTGTTGATCATTCGTTTAGTAAAGAAGAGATTGTAAAATGTAGAGTTGAATATCTAAACTTAGCAGGTTCATTGACAAGAGATAGAGAAAAAGAGATAAAAGCAAAATCTAAAAAAGCACCACTTTATACAGGTGAAGGTTCTGTAGATATG
>CAYUNC010000093.1:0-5383 GCA_964445915.1 uncultured Arcobacter sp. | reverse complement strand
TGTAAGAAAATTTGGAGCATCTGGACTTGGATATTTTCAAATGAAAGAAGATGGTCTAAAAGGTCCATTAAATAAATTCTTTGAAGAAACTCCTGAGAAATTAGAAGAGTTAGTTTCAAGATGTGATATGAAAGTTGGAGATATTATATTCTTTGGAGCAGGTGCTAAAAAGCTTGTATGGGATTATATGGGACGACTTAGAATTGAGTTAGCAAATCAAATGAACTTAATACCTGAAGGTAAATTTGAGTTTTTATGGGTTGTTGATTTTCCAATGTTTGAGAGTGAAGATGGTAAAACAAAAGCACTTCATCATCCATTTACAATGCCTAAATCACTTGATGATACATCTGATTTAGAAGCTATTGAATCTATTGCTTACGATATCGTTTTAAATGGTATGGAATTAGGTGGTGGAAGTATAAGAATTCACAAATCAGATATTCAAGCAAAAGTTTTTGACTTAATGAGTATTGGTAAAGAGGAGCAAAGAGAAAAATTTGGTTTCTTACTTGATGCCTTAGAATTTGGTGCTCCTCCTCATGGTGGTTTTGCAATGGGTCTTGATAGACTTATTATGCTTTTAGCTGGAACTGATAGTATTAGAGATGTTATTGCATTCCCTAAAACTCAAAAAGCTCAATGTTTATTAACACAAGCTCCAAGCCCAGTAGATGAAGAGCAACTTAAAGATTTAAGTCTTAGAATTAGACAGCAGGCAAATGCTTAGAAAATTATTTACAATAGGTATATTTACCTATTGTTTATTTTTATCATCGGCATTATTTGCTGAGGATAAAATAAAAGATACAATAATAGTATCAGCACCTCCACAAGTTTATTTTATTAAGCAAATTGCAAAAGAAAACTTTATAGTTAAGTCTATGATGGAATCCACTTCAACACTTACAACATACAATCCAACTGCAAAACACTATATGGCAACTGAAACTGCAATAGCCTATCTTAAAATCAATATGTACAATGAGAAAGATTGGATTAGTAAAATAAAAATATTAAATAAAGATATAAAAACTTTTGATACAACTATAAATATTGATAAATATATAATTGAAAACAATATATATAGTTGGCTTGACCCAATGCTAGTAAGAATACAAGCAAAAAATATTTTAAATATTTTAATAGAACTTGATGAAGAAAATACAGAGTTTTATAAAAAGAATTATAGAACATTTGTAAATAGTATTACAAGTTTAGATTATCAAATAAAAAGTATTTTCAAACATAAGAGAGAGCATGTATTTATGACTTTTCAGCCTGTGTGGGGATATTTTGCTAAAAGATATAAGATTAAACAACTAGAGATAAATGTTGATTTTCAATCAGAAAAAGAGGGAGTTGCTAAGAAGATATTAAATATTGCTATAAAAAATAGTACAAAAGTTTTATTTATACCAACATACTATTTCCCAAAACGATTATTTAATGAGATTAACGAGAAGGCAAGAGTTAGTATTATTCCAATCTCTTATTTAGAATATGATTGGTATAACAACCTTTTAAATGTAGCTAGAGTTATATCTTATACTCCAACTATGTATTAAAGTATATGCCCAGCACCTTTAATCAAATAGACTTCACCATATTGTTTAAAGAAGTTTATTGATTGGGAAGTATTAACAATTTTATCTTTATCACCTAGATAAATTTCTATTTTTATTCCCATATCTACAATAGTTTGTAACTTTTCTTCATCCCAATGATAATAAAGTAAATCTTTTAGCTCATCAACTTTACCCATTTTAAAATATTTATTTATACTATCTTTACTAAAACCACAGTTTTTTAGAAACTCACTACAATAATTATTAGAATCTTTTTGAAAATAAATAAGTTGCATTCGTTTATATTTATCATCTTTGTCATTGAAAAATGAGGGAGAGAATAGTTGTATTGTATCTAGTCGCTTTGTACTATTTAAAACACTTTGAACTAGTTGTTGACAACCATAGCTAAATGCTGATGCTGTTAGCTCATTTTGAATAATATATTTATCAAATATTTCACTCTCATTTTCTAAACAAAAACCACTAAAATACAAATATTTCATCTTTTAACAAAGTATCTTTAATCTCTTGTATCTCTACAATATTTGTAGAGATTTCTGTTCTTAATTCAACTTTTATTTTATCTATAATTCTTTGAGTATCTTCACCCATCTTATATACTTCTACCATATCTTCAGCAATTTTATATGCTTCTTTAATCTCTTCAACAGAAACTGCATAAACTTCATTTTTTATCACTTCTAATGTAATAGTTCCTGCTAAATATTTTCGTATTTTATTTTCTAATTGTGTTTTTGAAGGATAAACTAAGTCATCATTTGTAATATCACAATCAAATAAACATACTTTATTTTTAGTTATAAATGCTTTACCTGCTTGATAAGTAGCTAGTATTTCTTTTTGTGATGATGTTAAAAGTTTAATTTGTTTTTTACCAAATTGAATTTTTTGTTTTGCTTGTTCTATATCTTCTTCTACTATAGATTTGCCATCTCTTTTTATCATATATAATAAAGATTCATTCACTAAAGTTGCTAATGCAGAACTACTAAATCCACTTGTATCATTTACTAAATTATCTAAACTAAAACTATACTTTGTACCTTTTAAATATAATTCTAAAATTTTTGATCTATCTTGTTTATTTGGTAAAGTTAAGAATACTCGTCTATCAAACCGCCCTGCTCTTAAAAGTGCTTCATCTAATACTTCTATTTTATTTGTAGCAGCTATAACCATTACGCCATTATTCTCATCAAATCCATCCATTTGAGTTAATAATTCATTTAATGTAGCTTCTCTCTCATCATTTGAGCCCATTCCTCTTGACTTACCTACAGCATCAATCTCATCTATAAAAATAATTGATGGTGCTGTAGCTTTAGCTTGTTCAAAAAGTTCTCGAACTCTTTTTGCTCCCATACCAACATATATATGTACAAAACTAGCTCCACTTTGATAAAAGAATGGAACATCAGCTTCACCAGCAACTGCTTTTGCAATTAAAGTTTTACCAACACCGGGAGGACCTACAAGAAGCACACCTTTAGGTAGCTTTACATTATATTTCATATACTTTTTAGGATTATTTAAAAAATCAACTATCTCTTCTAATTCCTCTTTAATCTCATCAATTCCTGCAACATCTTTGAAAGTTACACTTGAAACAACAGGTTCTATAGTTGATGTTGTTGAGGTATTAGTATTTTCATGAGTAGAAACACTTTTCTCTAATTGCTCTTGAAATTTATTTTTAGGAATATACTTTTGAATTTTAGACTTATATTTTTGCAAAGTAAAAGCTAGTGCAACCAAAATAAATAAAAATATCATTCCAGCATAGTAAGTACCACCAGCCATAGCATTATCACTTTTAAATAATGTATAAATAAATAATACTAATAATATAGTAGCAGAGATACTCATCATTTTAAGATTATTATCATTATTTGTTTTATTATTAAAATTTTTAAGCATATATCTCCTATTTTATATCATTATATTAAGTATTATAGCAAGTATTATTATATATTAAAGATAATTTAACCAATTTTTTAAAGAAGTTCGTTCATTATCTAATGTAGTAGAACTTCCATGACCTGTATATATAGTAAAATCTTTTTCCCAAAGTAGTACTTTATTTATACTTTTTATCATATCTTCAGGCTTAGAATATGGAAAATCAACTCGACCAATAGAACCTGCAAATATAAAATCACCAGTAAATAAACTATCTTCAATTTCAATAGCACTACACCCTGGAGTATGTCCAGCAAAATGATGAAATTTAACTTTTATACCATCTATATCAAACTCATAATCAGCTTCAACTTCTATATCAGCCTTACTACTTGGAGTACCTTGTGAGAAGGGATCGTCACTTAACATAAAACAATCATCTTTAGGACAATATATAGGAATATTTAATTTTTCTTTTAACTCTTTATTTGACCAAACATGATCAAAGTGTCCATGAGTATTTAAAATAGCTATTGGATTTGTAGTGTTTTCTATTACCCAAGCAGTAGCATCCATACCAGGATCAATAATTAAATCTTTTCCATCAATAGTTACAATATAACAATTTGTCTGATATGAGCCCATTGGTGCTGATTTTAATTCCATTATTTAAACCACCCTTTTACTTTTTCAAACATACTACCAAAACTATCTTCATAAGGCTTACTATCTATTCCAAAACTATCTTGTAATTTTTCTAATAATGCCTCTTGTTCTTCATTTACTGAAGTTGGGTATTGAATCTTAATTTGTACTACAAAATTCCCTTGTCCATAGCCATTTACACTTTTAACACCTTCATTTCTAAAAGTAAATTGTTCTTTATCTTTTGTATTTGCAGGTATATTAAGCTCTAATTCACCTTTTAAACTTGGAATTGTAATAGAAGTACCCAAAGCAATTTGTGTAAAGAATACAGGAACCTCTAAATAAATATCATCATCATGTCGTACAAAGTGTTTATCATCTTTTGCTTGAATAATAATATATAAATCTCCTCTTGAACCATCAGGAGCAATATTTCCTTTATTACTTACTCTAATTCTATTTCCTGTATTAACACCTTCAGGAATATTTACTTCAAAACTCTCTTTAGCATCATCATAACCTAATCCAGTACAATCACCACACTTAGCACCAACACTTTTACCACTACCTTCACAATGAGGACAAGTTTGTGCAAAAGTCATAAATCCTTGTCTCATATGAACTTGACCCTGACCATTACAAGTACCACAAGAAGTTAGTTTACCACCTTTTGCTCCAGTACCTTTACACTTCTTACAAGCTGTTTTATAGTTAAATTTAATATCTTTTTTACAACCAAAAATTGCTTCATTAAATTCAAGATTAACTTGAACTTCTGTATCTAAGTTATAATTATATGTTTTTCTAGTTCGTTGCTGTCTTCCACCGCCACCAAACATCTCTTCAAACATAGAACCTAAATCTTCAAAGCCACCACCTTGACTAAATCCACTTTGTCCATGTCCATCTAAACCTTGCTTACCATATCTATCATAGATAGATTTCTTCTCTTCATCACTTAAAACTTGATAAGCTTCATTTACTGATTTAAAAATTTCTTCAGCTTCATCATTATTTGGATTTTTATCAGGATGATATTTCATCGCCATTTTTCTATATGCTTTCTTTATAGTAGTTTTATCAGCATCTTTTTGTATTTCTAATAATTCATAATAACAAACTTCAGTCATTTGTATCCTCTTTATATTTAATTATCGCGATTTTATCAGAAGTTAGCTAAATAACCCATATATAGTAAATAAAATAAGAATAAAAGGAAAAAATACATAAAAAAAACAGTAAAG
>CAYUNC010000092.1:0-5385 GCA_964445915.1 uncultured Arcobacter sp. | reverse complement strand
CACTAATAACATAAAATCTTTCTCTTTTTGCCATAGCAACTAATCTTACATAAAACTCTGGAGTTACAGTTGCTGCTGTTGGATTATGTGGAAAGTTTACTAAAACATATTTTGGTTTAACATGAGCAGATTTAAAAATATTTTCTAAATCTTCAAAAAACTTATCTTCATCTATATTATAATCTTCATCAAATGTTAATTTTAAATCTTCAACCACTCCACCTGCAAGTATAAATGAATATGCATGAATAGGATAAGTTGGAGTAGGCACTACTGCTACATCTCCTGGATTTGTAATAGCATAAGCTAGATGTGAATATCCATCTTTAGACCCAATTGTTGCGATTGTTTGAGTCTTTGTATCAAGTGTCACTCTATATTTTCTTTTGTACCAAGCTGCAATAGCTTCTAATACTTCGGGAATCCCTTGAGATGGTGAGTAACCATGTGTTCCAGATGTTCTTGCACTATCAACAAGTGAATCAACAATATGTTTAGGAGTATCTCCATCAGGATTTCCCATTGAAAAATCTATTACATCTACACCATCTTTTTTTAAGTCGGCTTTGATAGCATTTATCTCTGCAAAAACATATTTTGGAAGATTATCTACTCTATTAAATTTTATTTCATCAAACATTTTTTTCCTTTTTACCTAACTATTACGCTAAGTCCTCTTTTTATATTTATTAAATTATATAAATCTGCAATTTTAATATACTTTGTATTTTTAGGAAGATTTACCTTATATTTTTTATGAACATTCTTTTCTTTTATAACTTTTAATACATTTAAATCTTTATCAAAACATACTATATATGGGAACCAACGATTTAATCTAGTGCTTATTATCTCTACAGAAATAGCATAATCAACCTCTATAAAATATGGTTTTAATGGTTTATGTAATACCACTTTTTCATTTTTAGAAATTCTTGTTATATCTTTAATATTTGCAAACTCCATATCTAAACTATATTTCCAGAAATTACTACTTTGCTTATCAATATCCATAACATAACAATGTCTTTTTTTAAGTTCTTGTGTAAAAAGTAATGGGTCTACCGCATATTCAGCATTGAAAACTATTGTCCAAACCATTGCTTGCTGATCTTTATTGAACATATTTGACTTAGTGAAATAATAATAATATCCCATATCTCTTAGAGTATCATTTAATATTTTCAAAGATTTTATTGGATTCTCATTTGTGGTAAATTCTATCTTTACCTCTTTTGGCTTTTTAAACTTTAAGTGTAAAAGTCCATTATTCCTTAAAACTTTTAAAATATCTTCATACCGTAAGTTACCCTTTACAGTATAAAAATTAGATTTTTTTTGAAAAAGAGTATCTACTAAGTTTTTATGCTTATAATATTGTTTCTCACCTACTAGATTTTTAATTTTAGTTGTTAGTGCATCTGCTGTTAAAGAACTGATGAATAACATAGATAAAATTAAAAATCTAAATAACATAGACTATCTTAATGAGTGGATTAAGATACCACTTGCTACTGAAACATTTAAACTGTCAAAGTTATTACTCATAGATATAGAAACTTTTTCATCAAGTTTTTTTATAGTTTTATTTGACAATCCAGTGCTTTCATTTCCTAAAAATAAAGCTATTTTTTTATGTTTTGATTTATCAAATTTAGTTACATCTATACCATCTGTAGATGCACCAACAATTGTTGTACCTAACTGTTTAAGTTCATTTACTACATCTGCACTATTATGAATAAGAGCTATTGGCATATCAAGTAAGCTTCCACTACTTGTACGAACAACACCTGCTATATTTAAGTTTTTTAATCCACAAACAATAATTGAGTTTACGCCTAAAGCATAAGCAGTTCTCACTATTGCACCTATATTTCCAACATCAGTAAGTCCGTCTAAAACTAATATAAAATCATCATGTTTTATATCGTTTAGTTCAGCATAATCAATACATTTAATGTCAAGTAAAAATCCTTGATGGTTTCCACCACGAGCTAATGCTTGTGCTTTCATACTATCAGGTCTTACTATTTTCTTATCAAGTTTTGTAAACTTGTTAAACAATTGCTTATCTATCTCTTTTGTTAAAAATATTTCATTAATTATTTCTGGATGTTTATCCAAAATATAAAATACTATTTGTTTTCCGTATACTATCATATCGCGAGTATATCTAAAACAATGTTATAGCTAGTTTATTATAGAGTTGACAATAATAAAAAGACACCTAAACATAAAACAAACAATGCTCCAACTATCTCTAAAATATACCCTTTTGTACTTAAAAATCCATTTGCTTTTTTATTAAAAGATATTGATAAAATTCCAGCTACTGATATAGTTAAACCCATACCAATACTCATAGCAATTGCAGATAAAATCCCTAAAGTATATTGTTGTAAAACAATACAAAACAGCACAATAGTCATCACACCAGGGCAAGGTACTACTCCTGCACTAAATGCAACTGCAATTTGACTTTTTTCACTCTTTTTTTCTTGTTTTTCTTTTTGTTTTCTATTTTTATAAGCTTCATATATAAGATACAATCCTACACAAATAATCATCACTGCACTAACTTGCATAGCCATCATAGAGAAGTCATTAAAGTTTTTTCTAAACATTGTTTTTAGTATAAAAAATATCCCAAATGTAAATATTAACGCAGAAATTGCATGAATTATAGAGATTAAATATCCTATTTTAAAAGCTTCTTTATAGTTATTTTTAGAGTTATTTGATGTAAAATATAAAGCAACCAAAGCTTTCCCATGACCAGGACCTGCTGCATGAATTAAACCATATAAAAAAGCAATACCTAAAACAAGTAAAGCTGTTGTGTAACTAAAATCATCATTTAAACTTCTAATAGTTGTAGATATATAGCTATTTAATTGGTACTGTGTCATTACAAGTTGTTTTAGGAAGTGATTATAATATTCCATCATTTTTCAATCCTTAATCTATATCCAAAATAAAAGTCATTGTCCAACTCTTCTACCTTTGCTTTTGCACCATCAATTTTAACAAATTCATCTTTTAATATCATAGCAATAAAAAAGTCTTCATCTCCAAAATCAATAATTGTATCTTTTATATTATATTGTTTATCAATACTAAAAGAATAGCACACTTTATTTTCTTCAATGGTTACCAAAAAGTTTTTTGGTTCTGGGAAAGATTGTACTAGATTCTTTACTTTTATATCTGTATAAAAGTTATAATCTCTTAATGTCTTAAAAAAAGATTCGTACACATAAGCTGTCTCTTCTTTATCTATCTTTCCATCTTGGTTTTGGTCAAACTCCATAATCAACATTGATGATGTCATCTCATCTAATTTCCACTTAAAATCAATATTTACTATAGTATTGTCTTTGATTTTAATATTGGGATAAATCTCTATAAAAGTATGAGGATGGGCAAATATTGTACTTGACAATATTGCTAAATATATAAAAAATCTAATCTTGACACTCTTTACAAATACCATATAAATACATAGTATGATTTAAAAGTTGAAATCCATTTTCTTTGGCTATTTTTTCTTGTTTTTTTTCTATTTGAACATCTAAAAATTCTATTATTTTACTACACTTTACACAAATAAGATGGTCATGATGTTGTTTAGTATTTGCTTCAAACTTTTTACCATCTTTATCTAAGGCTATAGAAGTTATTAAATTTACCTCTTCTAAAAATACTAATGCACGATAAATAGTTGCTATTCCTATACTTTCTTCAGGATAAGATGCGAGTATAGTTTGATTAATCTCTTCAGCATTTAGATGTTTTGCACTATCTAAAATAGTTTCAAATATTACTTCTCTTTGCTTAGTATATTTCATAGATTTTTCTTTTATAATCTCTTTTAGTTTCTTAATCATAATAGAATTATTTTGCATTTAAATACCTTTTTTTATTGTTTAATATTATAACATAAATATTTTATTTTTTTATAATAAAGTAATTGGTGCAAATATGATATAATTTATACTTAAATTTTAAAAAAGAGAGTGCTTTGAAATATTCAAAATATGATGCAAGTGGAAATAGCTTTGTTATTTTTCATACTAATGAAAGAAAAGATTACAGCCAAATGGCGATTGATCTATGCAAAAAAGAAGATGTGGATGGACTTATTGTCGTAATACCACATATGGTTTATGACTTTGAGTGGTTATTTTATAACAACGACGGCTCAACAGCATCTATGTGTGGAAATGGTACAAGAGCAGTAGCACACTATGCTTATAAAAATAAAATAGCTGGTACTTTTATGAAATTCTTAACAGGTGCAGGAGAGATTAGTTGTAAAGTTGAAGATGATATTGTTGAAACAACAATGACTCAACCTAAAGTTATAAAAGATGCATTTGAAGAGGAAAGTTTTACTTGGTGGATTGTAGATACTGGTGTTCCTCATATTGTGACTATTGTTGATGATATTGATACATTTGATATTGAATTATGTGCTAAAATGAGATACAAGTATGATGCAAATGCAAATTTTGCCTCTGTTAAAAATGGTAAATTATATGTTAGAACTTATGAAAGAGGTGTAGAGAGTGAAACGCTTGCTTGTGGTACAGGTATGGTTGCTTCATTTTTAAGAGCAAAAGCTCTAAATCTTTTTGACAATAAAATAACAGTAATTCCTAAAAGTGGTGAAGAGTTAAGTATATTTGAACAAAAAGATATGATTTTCTTTAAAGGTAAAGTAACAATGTTAGAAGAAAAGACATTATGATTAAATATATTTTAACAATATTTTTAAGTATAGCAACACTAAATGGTATGGGTATGCCAGCTAATTATTATAAAATTCAAGATACTAAAACTATAAAAACATATTTTTTTACATATATGAGTAAATTAGCTTATGCTCAAAATAAATATATTTTAGATGACAGAAAATTTATTCAAAATTTTTATTCAAAAAAAGATACTATAGATAAATCAAGTCAAGAGTATAAAAGATTTGAAAAGATTACTAATAAATATAATCTTTTTACAACAAGTCCTTTAAAAATGTATTTAAAGAGAATAGATGTTATTCCTGTATCTTTAATCCTTGCACAAGCTTCTATTGAAAGTGGTTGGGGTAAAAGTAGATTTACAAGAGAAGCAAATAATCTATTTGGACAATGGACTTGGAGTGGAAAAGGGTTGGTGCCAAAGAGTAGAGATGTAGGGAAAAAGCATAGAATAAGAGTTTTTCCATCTTTTGCGTCTGCTATGCGAGCATATATGTATAATTTAAATAGAAACAGAGCATATAAAGACCTACGAACTTTTAGAGCTACTCAAAAAGAAAAGGGTATAGAAATTACTGGTCTATCACTAGCACACACACTTATAAATTATTCTCAAATAAGAGAA
>CAYUNC010000091.1:0-5434 GCA_964445915.1 uncultured Arcobacter sp. | reverse complement strand
AACTCCACCAATATCAACAAACATACCATAAGAAGTAATTTTCTTAATTGTTCCAACTTTTGGCTCATTAACTTCCATAAGTTTAGTAATCACTTCTTCTTTGTTCTTTTGTGCTTCTTCAATTAGTTTTCTTCTTGAAATTACAACACTTGAAGTTTCAGCTTTTGCAGATAAAACAACAGCTTTAATCTTTTTACCTTCTGCTCCAATTGCTTTTAAGAAACCTTGTGCCATTGGCATAAAGTATTCCATACCTTCATCATCTACAACGATAAATCCAGCTCTGTTTTTAACACTTATAACTGTACCTTCAATGATAACATTTTCAGGTTCTGCACCATGCTTTTTAAAGAATTCGTCAAATTTGGCTTTCTGTAATACTTTTTTATATGATAATGATAAGTGCTCACCTTTAGTACCTATAATCATTACTGTGATAGTATCACCTACTTTATATTGAACAACACCGTTAATTGTAATCTCAGATAAATAAAGTCTACCCTCTTTACCGCCAATACTAACAATAAAGTTATCCTCATTTATCGCTACTACTTCACCTTCACTAACTGTATTTGTTCTTGTGCTTTGCTCGCTTGCTTCAAACATCGATGCAAAGTCTTCGTCTTCACCTATTTCTATATCTTCAAATTTCATCTTACTTTCCCTTTTGTTTACACCTTTATTGATGGTGCACCATTAATTTAGGCTTGATTGTACTGAAATTTTACTTTATATTTTATGAAGTGAATAGATTTTATTTTATATTTTTTAGGATAATCTTTATATCTAATTTCTTTTTCATCTTAGATACAAATTTATCAATTGTTTTTTCTTTATATTTTACAAACTTTTCATCATCAAATAAGCCGTGGACAAATGTACCTTCAATATTTTTCTTCTTAAAAGAAAGTGGATATTTTTTACTTATACCATGATGTATTTCAAATCCACTAAAATTCTTTCCAAACAATTTATATTGTTGTTTTTTTAAGATTTTTTCTTTTTTAAATATAATATCATCATCTATAAATCCAAGTGCTTTTTCTTTTGTTGGTTTTTTAGTTTCAACCATATCATTATCAATAATATTTTCAAACATCATTTGATACCCACCACAAATACCAAGTAGTTTTTTATTTGATTTATTTAGTTTTTTAAGTTGTTTAAATAATCCACTTTTTTTCAACCAACATAAATCTTTAATAACCAACTTACTACCAGGTAGTATCACAAGGTCAAACTGTTCTAAAGATACATTTGATGTGATAAACTCTAAACATACATTTTTATTTGCTATTAATGGCTCAAAATCATTATAGTTACTCATATAAGGATAGTTTATAACAGCAATTTTTCTCTTAGCTTTTCCACAATCTTGCGTAAAGTTTTTTAAACTCGCACTATCTTCAAATCCTAAATTAAAAGGGCTGTACGGCAATACTCCAAGAACTGGAATACCAAACTCTTTTTCAATGATTTTAATACCATCATTAAATAAACTCATATCACCTTGAAATTTATTAACTATTACACCTATTACATTTTTTCTTAGTTTTTTAGGCAAGAGATTATAAACACCCCAAATAGAAGCAAAAACTCCACCTTTTTGAATATCAGCTACAAGTATAATCTTTGTATTAAAAGTATTGGCGATATAAATATTTGACAAATCTTTATCCATAAGATTTAGCTCGACAGGACTACCAGCACCTTCACAAACTACACAATCATATCTTTTATTCAAATACTTAAAACTTCTATCAACGGCAGGCTTTAAAATATCTAAGTCACGATAATACTCTCGCACATCTTTATCTTGAACAACTTTTCCCTCAACAATCAGAGATGCCAAACTACCACGACCAGATTTTAATAAAATAGGATTCAGATGATAAGAAGTTTTAACACCAAGAACTTCAGCTTGAAAATACTGAGCAATAGCAATCTCACTTTTATCATCACAAACATGTGAATTATTAGAAACATTTTGTGCTTTAAACGGTGCTACACTATAACCCATATCTTGTAATATTTTAGCTATTACAAAAGTTATTGTTGATTTTCCAGCATCACTGCTTGTACCTAATATACTTATATTATGCATTTATATCTTTTAATACTTGTGCCAAAATTTTCATTTTAGATTTTTCTTTAACAGCAATTCTCACATAACTATCATCTAAAAAATCAAAGTTCTGACAATCTCGCACCATAATCTTATATGGCTTTAGCAACTCTTGAAATTGGTTTGCTTTTAGGTTTTTTAGTTTTATTAGTACATAATTTGCACAGCTAAGATGTATCTTTTCTACTAGCTTTGAATCATCTAGTATTTTATATAAATATTCTTTACTTTTATTTGTTTTTTTCTGTGATTTTATTATAAACTTTTTCTTTTTTAAAGCTTTTGTTAAATATGAAATATCAAATTGTGATAGCTTCCAAGCAGGTTGTTGTTTTTTGAGTTTTTTAATATTTTTCTTTGTTGAGATTAGTGTACCTATTCTTATCCCTGCACTACTATATATCTTTGTCATTGATTTTAAAATGTATAGATTTTTATAACTCTTTAGATATTTAGTTGCTGATGGATGTGGTGTAAAATCTAAAAATGACTCATCTATTAAAACTGTAGCATTTGCTTTTTTCCAAATATTTATTAGTTTTTTAATATCATAAAATTTTCCATCAGGTGTAGATGGATTTACAAATACTACCAAAGAATCTTTTGGTACATCTTGATATATATCCTTAAACCTATTAATAAGATTTAATTTATATCCAAAAGTTTCACTAGCTTTTTTATACTCTAAATATGCTGGACTATAAATAGTACACTCTTTTAATTTTAGTTGTGAGAATAGTGAGAAAATTGCACTACTTCCACCATTAAAAAGTTCTATTTTAGATGATTTTACTTTATAAAGTTTAGCTATATCTTTATAAAGCTTATCATAAGTGGGATACGACGATATATCTAATAAGTTAAAATCCAATTTTAGTTTTGGTTTTACAAAGTTTATATTTGACGATAAATCTATTATATCACTAACTTCACAATTTATATTTTTAGCAAAGCTTTTTATATCTCCACCGTGGGCAAATTTTGTCATTTTATTTTAATACCTATTCCTAATTTTACATCATAAACTTCATCACAAAATGAAGCTAACTTTTGACCAAGCATACCAGTTAAGTCAACAAACTTTCTACTCATTTGGTCACTTGGAATTATTCCTGTACCTACTTCATTTAAAACAAAAACTATATTTGCGTTTTTATTTGCTATATATTCTAATTGTTCTAATAAATTATTTGGTTCATTGTCAAGATTGTTAAAAATCCACATAGAGATACAATCTACCAGATAAGTTTCACCATCTTTTATAATATTATCTAAGTTCAATAACTCTTCAATAGTATGAAAGCTATCTTTTCTCTGCTCTTTATGGGCATCTATTCGTAAAGTCATCTCTACATCACGAACACTATTATTATATGTAGCTATATAGTATGGCTTATTTTCTTTTGCTAACTCTAGTGCTTTTACCTCAGCAAGTTTAGATTTACCACTTTTCTGACCACCAGAATATAAAACTTTTTGCATAATATGTTCCTTTTATTTTATAATCATAATATATCATATATCCAATATAAAACTCTTAAAATTGGTTACTATAAATATAAATTTAGATACAATATTTTATGAAATTACAAGAAGCAATAAATAAATATTTTAGTAAAGATAGTTTAGTTGATAGTATTAGTAAATATCAATTATATTATCAAATCGGATTGGGAAAAGTAGTGTATGAATCTATTCAAGATATTGATGAAACGCACAAAAAATTAGAAGAATTAAACTTACAAATCAACACTCAAACAATATTTGAAAGTATTCATGAAATAGTACTTCATCTATCTCAAGGTGAGAACTTTGAAGAAGAGTTTGAAAGTCATTTACGACTTAGTGCTTTAGCTGAGATGTTAAATGATTTTGTTGAAGCTGATAAAGAACTTCTAAATGCAAAAGATTTTGCTGACAATATATACGATCAAGTTAAAAAAGATACTTTTTTCAATGACAATATGAAAGAGCAATTTGAAAATGACTACGATGTAGTTTTAGCAAATTGGGATGAAGTTATCACAGATGAACATATCGAAGAGATTAAAAGTGTTGTGATGGAGATATTTAATAAATCAAACTAAAAAACTTTCAACTTTTTTAGTTATCTCCTCTTTTGTTAATCCATTTAAAAATCCATACATCAAAGCTCCACCTGCTCCAACACCCTCTTTTGCTTCACCATCATCATAAAGTTTTAAAGCAGGATGCTCAGTTAGTGAAAAATCAAAATCACTATAATAACTATTAACTTTAAAGTCACACATATTAATCAAAGATTTTATATCACTATTTTCATCATTTGCAACCCATGCAGTTGTACATAGTGCTAGGTTTGAACTTTCTATTTTACCATCCATAACTTCTAGTATTTTATTCACTACTAACAATACACAAGCCATCTGAGTTCCACCTGCTAAAACTATTGGTATTTTATTATTTAGTCCTAAAATAAATCCAGCATTAAAAATCAACATATTATCACTTACTTTTCCAAGAATTGTAAAAACATCATCTTCACTTTTAATATTTTCTAGTGCTTTTTTTATTGTATCTTCTCTTATACTATTTGGAACATCTTTAAAACTACTACTAAATTTATCTTTACAATCATACCCAAGACCAAGTGCAGTAGCTGTTGCAGTTGTTGTACCACTTGGAACTGATTCACCTAAAATAATATAATCATTTGAACATTCATACCCTTGACCAAACTCTACACCTTTTTGAAATAACTCTTGAGCATTAATATTTGCTTCTTTATGTATAGAGTTACTTGGTCGTATTCCAAACTTATGAATTTTGAAATAATTTAATTTTGGCATAACCTCAAGACCTAAATCCAATAGTTCTATATCACTATAAGGATTAAGTAAATGAACAGCACGAGTAATCAAAGCTGGAGTAGGCACACCTTTTGGAGTTTTAGCAATATCATCCAAACTACGAACTTCACCACTACAAACAAATTCACTATCAAGTGTAGGAGTAAGATGCAACATACCAGGAATCCCAGCTTGTGTAATACCTTCTATATTTGCAGTATTTGTATTTGAAAGTGCTAACATAAAAGTAGCTTTTTTACCTCTTAGGCTTTCTATAAAATCTATTTGTCCTGTTATATTCTTAATCATCTTCTCTTCCTCTATTTTCTAATTTCTTCGTAAACCAAGCTAATAATAAAACTACTGCTGTAATTATACCAAAACTTATTATTTCATTATACATTTGCGAACCTATCCGATACTAAGTTAGTATTATTCCTAAAAGTAGTATGTAAATAAGTACCAAATACTTTTTTATTCT
>CAYUNC010000090.1:0-5529 GCA_964445915.1 uncultured Arcobacter sp. | reverse complement strand
CTTCACTTGTTGCCTTCTCATTAGTAAATAATTCAAAAGCTATAACCCCTTGAAATAAAAGCATATCTTCACCATCTTTAAATATAATATTATTATCTTTTGCAATTTCTAAAAATGGTGTCATCTTCCCATATATACAATCAAAAGCATAAGTTGTATTTTTCATAAGTGGTTTTAAAAGCTCTAGTGAAGTAGGGTATTGTTCGTCATTTAATCCAGCACTTGTACTATTGACAATCAAATCAAAATTTAGTACTAAATCACCACCACTAAATAAAAGTCGCATACCATCAGTATCATAAAAATTACAACCTAAGTCTTCAAAAAACTCTCTATTATTCATACTTCTATTTAGAATAGTAACCTTGATGTTTGCATCTCTTAATGCTACAGCAATTGCTTTAGAAGTTCCTCCAGCACCAAGTAATAAAACAGTTTTAATATCTTTAAATACCTCTATAGCTTTCATAAATCCAGGAGCATCTGTATTATATGCTATAACTTTGTCATTTTCTTTTATATATGTATTTACTGCACCTATTTTATTTGCTAATCCTCGTATTTCGTCTGCTTGATTAAACGCATCTATTTTAAATGGCACTGTTATATTTGCACCCTTGATATTTTCTTTTATAAAATTTATTTTTAGTTCTTTTGGCTCATCTAGAAATGTTTTTGTATAGTTTCCACTAAAATTGAGATATTGAAATCCTGCATTATGCATTTGTGGTGATTTTGAATGTTTAACTGGATTTCCATAGATTGTAAATTTCATAATTTGCCTTTAATAATATTTTAATTATGTGTGATATTATCCTATTTTTTAGATATAATAGCTTATGCAAAATAATAAATTCAATCAATTAAATATATCACAAGATATGATAACAACATTGGCTTCATTAAATTATAATGAGATGACACCAATTCAAGAACAAAGTTTACCTTTTATATTAGAAGGTCATGACATAATAGCTCAAGCAAAAACAGGAAGTGGAAAAACTGCTGCTTTTGGAATAGGGCTTTTAAATAAATTAAATGTAAAAAGATTTAGAATTCAAACAATGATTTTATGTCCTACAAGAGAGTTAGCTTCACAAGTTGCTGATGAACTACGAAGAATAGCTAGATTTACACACAACATTAAAATACTTACTTTAAGTGGTGGAGTGCCTTACAATCCTCAAATGCATTCACTTGCACATCAAGCACATATAATAGTAGGAACTCCAGGGAGAATTCTAAAACATCTAAAAGAGCAAAATTTTACACCTGAAAATATCGATACTTTAGTATTAGATGAAGCTGATAGAATGCTAGATATGGGTTTTAGCGAAGATATAAATGAGATTATTTCATATCTACCAAAACAAAGACAAACACTTCTTTTCTCAGCAACATTTCCTACAAATATTGAAACAATGAGTAATGATATATTAAATAATCCTAAAATAGTAAAAGTAGAATCAACACATAGCAATACTACAATAACACAAGAATTTTATAAAGTAGAGGATTATAAAAGAGTAGAATCAGTACAAAAAGTATTAAATAACAGTCAAGCAACTTGTGTAGTAATCTTTTGTAATACAAAAATAGCTTGTGATGAATTAGCTGATGATTTAGAAGATGCAGGGCTATCTCCACTTGTACTTCATAGTGATTTAGACCAAAGAGAAAGAAATGAAACTTTAGTTTTATTTGCCAATAAAAGTTATCCTATTTTAATAGCTACAGATGTTGCTGCTAGGGGTCTTGATATAAAAGATATTGATTTGGTTATTAACTATGACTTGCCATTTGAAAATGAAGTTTATATTCATAGAATAGGGCGAACTGCAAGAGCAGGGGCTAGTGGAAAAGCTGTAAGTTTTGTTTCAAATGAGATTCAATTTGATGAATTACAAGAATATTTAGATACAACATTTACTGAAAAAAATATTGATACTTTAGATAGTAATAAAAAATATAATATGAAATCACAATACTCAACAATCTTTATCAACGGTGGTAAAAAAAACAAAGTTAGAGCAGGGGATATACTTGGTGCATTGACTGCTGGGGTTGGACTAAATAAAGATGATATAGGTAAGATTGATATTTTAGATTTATGCTCTTATGTTGCAGTGAAAAAAGAATTTGAACAAAAAGCATTTGATGGATTGTCAAATGGAAAAATAAAAGGTAAATATTTTAGAGTATTTTTAAAGTAAAAGGTATCTTTCTAAGATAATTTTGGCAGCTAAGCTGTCAATTCTACCATCTCTTTTATATTTTATATCACCTTTCATTAAATCTACGGCTTCTACTGAACTCATATCTTCATTTTGAAAAACTATCTCTTTATCAAAAGTTAAAAGCTTTACAAAGTGAGCTATTCTTCTTTGCATCTCTTCGTTTGATTTTGGAAGACCAACTACAAGTATATCTATCTCCCACTCTTTTAAAAACTTATCTACATCAGCACTAGCTTGATTTCTATTTTTTCGCAATATTGCATTTTGTGGAGTAACTATATCAGAAGCTAGACAAATTGCTACACCAATTCTTTTTAAGCCTATATCAATTGAAGCTAATTTTTTCAATCTAATAATTCACTTGCTATATCAAATTTATTTGCTGTCATAAGATGTACTTTTGGATGAAAAGATTGTACATCTTTAAGTAAATTCCTACTTAAATCCATACCAACTTTTCGCTCTTCTGTTTCACTTATTTTTGAAGCTTTTCTTAGAGCATCAAGCCAGTTTTCTGGTACATAAATACCTGGAACATGTGAAGATAAGAATTGTGCAGTACGAAGCTTTGTAATTGGAAATACCCCTAAAATTAATTGACTTTTTTCTCTTTCATCATCAAATTCTTTTTTTGAGCTATCAAAATGTTCCAAAAGTTTCTTTGCATTTTTAATATCATAAATGGGCTGACTAATAATTCCCATTGCCCCATTTTGTATTTTTTTATTCATCTTTTTTTCTAAAGTTTTAAAATTCTTAGCATAAGAGTTTATTACAGCAAATGGATAGATAGGTTTTGGTTTGCTTTTAAATGGTTTACCAGAATAATCCATACCATTGTTAAAAGATTTTATAATCTCTAATAATAAATTACTATTTGCTTCAAAAACACCTTTTGTATGAGGTTGGTCACTCATAGAAGCTGGGTCGCCAGTAAGTGCTAAGATTGTACGAATATCAAAATCATTTGCACCTAAAAGGTCAGACTGTAGTGCTATTTTATTTCTATCTCTCATACTCATAGTAGTTATTACTGGTAGATTAAACTTTTGTTGAAGTTTGATACTTGCAAGTATTGCACTGTATTTTAGCTTTGCTAGTGGATTGTCTGTTGTACTGAATGCATCAACTTTTTTATCTAAATCATACTGTTGTATTTTATTTAAAATATTATCAAAACTTGGCTCATGAGAGGGTGTAGTTTCTAAAGTTATATATTTATCATTTTGTAATTTATCCAATAATTTATCAAACATATATCCAAACCTTTTGTATTTTATTTTGACATTATATCATAATATTAATTTATTAAGTTATCTAATGATATAATGGATTTAATTATTTAATAAAAGGATTATCTATCATGGAACAAATTACATATATTGAAGAAAAGTACAATAAACTTCAAGAAGACTATGATAAATTAGACAAAAGATTAAGTCTAATATTAAAACAAGGCGATAGCCAAGGTAAACACTTATTATCAGTAAATGAGAATAGTGAAAAACTACTAATAGACCAATCAAAAAAAGCGTCAATGGGAGAGATGTTAGAGAATATAGCACATCAAATGAAACAACCTCTATCATTGATATTGAGCTCTTCATCTGCACTACAATTACAAAAAGAGATGGATATATTAACAGATGATGATTTTAATAGGCTCACAACCAAAATATCAGAAGCGTCAATGTATTTAAGCAATACAATTGATAATTTTAAAAACTTCTTTCAAGATGAAAAGAGTAAAAAAGAATTTCTACTTACAAAGATACTTAACCAATCAAAGCAATTACTGGAAGCTAAGTTTAAAAATCAAGACATTACAATTGTACACGAGACAAAGGATGTTGTGATAATGGGAATTGAAAATGAGTTAGTTCAAGTTATTACAAACTTATTTTCAAACAGCATAGATGCAATGGAAAATCAAGAAAACCATAAGATTATAGTTGTTAAATCAGAACTTGATGAGAGTCAAGAAAATGTTATAATTCATGTCGGAGATAGTGGTGGTGGTATCCCTACTGAAATATTAGATAATGTTTTTAATGCTCATTTTACAACAAAAGATAAAGATAAAGGTAGTGGTATAGGGCTACATATGAGTCATTTGATTATCACTAGCACTTTTAAAGGGACAATAAAAGTATTTAATCAAGATTTTGACCATGATGACAATAGTCATAGTGGTGCATTTTTTGAACTTATTTTTCCAATTAAATAAAATTGTATATTTAAACAAAGATTAATCAATATTTAACTATAATCGCAATCAAATTAAAATAAAGGAATTACTATGTTAGAAGGTATAGTTAGAGAGAGTATCGATAAACAATCGACAAAACAGTTAAGACGAGATGGTTATCTAATTGCAAACATTTATGGAAAAGGTTTAGAAAACGTAAATGCAGCATTTAAATCAAATGAATTCACAAAAGCAATGAAGAAAAAAGAGACAATTGCATTTGAGGTAAAAGTTGGTAAAACAAAACATAAAGTAGTAATTCAAGATTATCAAATAGAGCCAATTAATGGTGGTTTGGTACATGTAGATTTAATGGTTGCACAACCAAAAGTAAGAGCAACTTATTTGGTACCTGTTACTGTTGAAGGAACACCAGTTGGTCTTAAAAATAAATCAATGTTTGTATTTCACAAGAAAAGAGTACCAGTTAAATGTACAATTGAAAAATTACCAGAGTCTTTTCACTTTGTAATTGATGATTTAGATGCAGGAGATAACTTCTTAGCTAGAGATTTAACATTACCAAAAGGTGTTGAATGTTTCTTACATGCAAGTGTACCAATCGTTGGTATGATTAAAACTAAATAATTAGTTAAAGTCATATGTTTTTAATCGCTGGGCTTGGTAATCCAGGAGATAAGTATAAAAACACTAGACACAATATCGGATTTTTGGTTATCGATGAGATGGCCAAAGGTCTTACCACTTCAATAATAAACAAATCAAATTTCAACTCAGAACTTTTAAAAGCATCAAATAAGCTTTTAGCCAAACCTCAAACTTTTATGAATGAATCAGGTCAATCAATTATTGCAATTGCCGATTATTATAATATACCAGATGAAAATATTATTATTATTCATGATGATTTGGATTTGCCATTTGGTACAATTAGATACAAAGTTGGTGGTGGACATGGTGGACACAATGGGCTTCGTTCTATTGATAGCCATATTGGAAAAAATTATATTAGAGTTCGTATAGGTATTGGAAAGCCAGAAGATAAAAATCAAGTATCAAATTGGGTACTTAGTAATTTTTCAC
>CAYUNC010000089.1:0-5541 GCA_964445915.1 uncultured Arcobacter sp. | reverse complement strand
GAACCTGAACCAGTGCCTGAACCTAAGGTAGAACATACTTTACCTGTAGGAAGAGAACATAAAATTGTAAATCAACTAAATGAAGTAGCTGAAGATAGTGAAAGAAAAGTTGCTCAAATATTTGATGTTTTAAGTTTTGTACAAGATAGAAATGAAGAGATAGAAGATAATGTAGATCATATGGATGATTTTATACAAAAGCAAATAGTACTTTTAGAAACATTATCTGATAAGTTTCCAAATATATCAGTATTAAGTGAAAATCTTGAATTAGCAAAGTCTTTATCAGTAGTAGCAATAGATACTAAAACTAAAATAAATGAAGAAAATCAGCAGATATTTTCAGCAATAGAATTAATGCAATTTAACGATATAAATAGACAAAAGATTGAAAGAGTTATGTCTGTTATTAAAAATTTATCATCTTATTTAAATGAAATTTTTGTAGATGATACAGGAAGAGAAGATATTCCAGTAGCAAAATATCTTCCAGGGCAAGATGAAGAAGATGCTATGAGTAATGATGAGTTAGATGCATTATTAGAAGAACATAAATAATTAGGAGTTGAAATGAATTCAGGCGTTTATCCATTAGCAGCAAGTATGATAAATCAACTTAATCGTGTTGATGCATTATCAAATAATTTAGCAAATTCAAACACTACTGCCTTTAAACAAGATAATTTAACTGAAGGTTCATTTAATTATTATTTAGAAAGAGCTGCTAAAGAAAAAACTCCTGTTAGTACAATATCAACTATTACAAATACTATACCAAAAATAGATAGTAATTTTGTAGATAAAAATATGGGGGCTATTGTTCCTACTAACAATAGGCTTGATTTTGCTATTAAAGAAAATAATATGTTCTTTAAAGTTCAAAATCCACAAACAAAAGAGATACTTCTTACTAGAGATGGTGCATTTAATATCGTAAATGATATGCTTGTAACTAAAAATGGATTTAATGTTTTAAACAATGACAATGGACTAATTGCAACTGAAGGTAACTTTGAAACACAAATATCTTTAGTAAAAAGTGAGTTTACAAACCTTGAAAAGCAAGGTAACAATAACTATAGAATCTCACAAGCAAGATTAACAACAATATTACCTGAGAATGAAGAGTTTATGCTACAAGGTGCTTTAGAAAAAAGTAATGTAAATTCTATCACTACAATGGTAGGACTTATAGATAGTCATAGAAGATTTGAACAAGCTTCAAAAGCTATGACGGGTATTGATGATATAAATAAAAAACTAATTGAGAAAATAGGAAGAGCCGTATAATGCAAGCTAGTAATGTTACTGAACTATTATTTAGTAGATTAAATTTTGCAGGAGAGAAACAAAAAGTTATCTCTAGCAATATTGCTAATTTAAATACACCAAAATATAAAACAAAAGATTTATCTTTTGAAGAGGCATTAAAATCAACTGCACAAAGTGATTTAAAATTAGCAGTAACTCATAATCAACATATATCTTTTAATACACCTGAAGCAACAGCTTCAAAATATAATGTATATGAAGTTGAAGGTCTAGAAGAACAAAATGATGGAAACAATGTGAATTTAGACAATCAAATGAGTAATATGGCAAAAAATACTACACAATTTAATGCTATACAAGGCTCAATAAAAAAAGATGCACAATGGTTCAAAGAAGTTATTATGTCATCAGGGAAAAGTTAATGGGTGAATTTAATTAATGGATCAGTTATTTAGTATAATCAATAAGTTAAATGCTGGACAAAGAGCTGTAATAATTGGTGGATTTTCTCTATTATTTGTATTTTTAATGGGTCTACTTGTATATTCAGGTATGCAAAAACAAGATGAAAAACTTAACTTTTTAATCGCTTCAAATTTAACAAAAAACCAAGCAATGCTAGCAGGTAGTGAATTAGAAGCTGCAGCAATTCCTTTTGCTGTTTTAGGTAGTGGAGATAGATTATCAATTAAAACAAATCAAGCAAATGTAAATATTGCAAAAATTAAATTACTTATAAGTCAAAATGCTGCAAATAAACATTCTGGTTGGGAAATCTTTGATAAAAGTTCATTGGGAACTACAAACTTTGAAAATAAAGTAAAATATACAAGAGCCTTAGAGGGTGAACTTGCTCGTAGTTTAGAAGCTTTAAGTGGGATACTAAGTGCAAAAGTAAAACTAGGACAGCCAAAAGAAACAATCTTTACACAAAAGAAAGCAGAAGTAACTGCTTCTGCTGTTTTAACACTTAGAGAGGGTTCAAATTTAAGTCAAAAACAAATTGCAGGGGTAAAAAGTTTTATAGCTTCTGCCATTCCAAACCTAAAAATAAAGAATATTAAACTTATCAATCAACACGGAAATTTACTAGAATATACAACTCAAGATATAGATAATTCAAAATATTTAACACAAGAGAAATATAAAGAAAAATTAGAAAAAGATTATGAAAAGAAAATTGTAGATATTTTAGAACCATTTATTGGTATCAATAGAGTTGTAGCAAAAGTATCAGTTGTTTTAGATTTTACAAAGCAAGATATTGAACAAGAAGTTTTTGAACCAGAAGGAACTATTAGAAGTCAACAAACAACTGAGACAACTTCTGCTAGTGAAGAAAAAGGTGATAGTTCAGGGGGAGCTCCTGGAGCTCAAAGTAATATTCAAAATCCTGATGATGATGGTGGTGGAAATAAATCTAAAGCTTCAAAAGAGGAAGCAAAGAATATTATAAACTACGAGATTACAAAAAAGATAATCAAACAAAAAAATGATGCATTTGCTCTTATAAGTAGAGTAACAACAGCAGTAACTTTTGATTCTACTGTTTTAAAAGATGAAAAAAATAAAGAAGAGTTTTTAAAAAATATAAACTCTATTGTTGAAGAAACTGTTTCTTTTAAAGCTAAAAGAGGTGATAAAGTTAGTGTAAGATCATTTAAATTTATCGGTTTTGGTTCATTAGATGGAAAAGAAAATGCTGACGGTACACCAGCAGTAGAGGTAGAATCAGATGGTGGTTCTTTATCAAGTCTTGCTATTAAAGCTATGATGCAAGATTTTGGTGAATATATTCAATACCTTATAGCAAGTATATTACTTCTTGTTTTTTATAGAAAGTTTATTTCAAATAATGAAGTAGAAATTATTGACTCTGCTACAGCTGCAGCTTCTGCAGCTGGTGGTGGAAGTGCTGGAGCTGGTGGAATTACTGGACAAGGTGGAGCACTAGACCCAGATTTGAATGATTTTGGTTTTGAAGATAGTGAATTTAATAGTTCCGTTGCACAAAGTAGACTTAAATCAAAAGTTAAAAATCAAATTTTAAATAATATGGATGGATTAGATGCTGAATCAGCAGCTAAATATGAAATATTAATTGATGAGTTAGATAAGCAAGTACAAAGTAATCCTGAAGAGATAGCATCTATGATTGAGATGTTATTAACTGAGGGTGAGGCTAAGTTTACATAATGATGGAGATATAGTATATGGCAAGTGAAATACTAAAAGGTGTTCCAATGATAGAAAGAGTTGCGACTTTTTGTGTCTTAATTGGTGAAGAAGCAACTGTTAAAATATTCCAAAACTTACCTATTGAGTTAGTAGAACAAGTTTCAACTGCTATTAGTAATATTACTTCAATAGATAAAGAAACATCATTGGCAGTACTTGATGAATTTCATCTTTATACTCAATCAAATGCTTTTATTAGTTCTGGTGGATTTGATTATGCTAAGGATTTATTATATAAATCTTTAGGAAAAGGTGAAGCTGATGCTGTTTTAGAAAAATTAGCAAGAATGAAACAAGCAAAACAATCATTTGCTTATCTTGAGGCTATTAATCCAAAACAACTATCAGACTTTATTAAAGATGAATCTCCACAGAGTATTGCTGTTATTTTATCACATATGGATCCAGCAGCAGCTGCTGAAGTTTTAAATGCATTAGATGAAGATTTAAGAGTAAATGTTGCAATGCAAGTAGCTACTATTAAAGATATTCAACCAGATATTGTACGAACTATGTCTGATATATTAGAGGGTAAGCTTGAGTCATTATTATCAAGTGTTACAGAAGTTGGTGGTATTAAAGTTGTTGCTGATATGTTAAATAAAATGGGACCAAAATCACAAGATATTTTAACAAATATTAGTGGAATTGATACTCAACTTTCAACTAAAATTAAAGAGAATATGTTTGTATTTGAAGACCTTATTAATCTTGGTACTGATAACCTTATGAAAATTTTGGCAAATGTAGAGCTAGGTGATGTTGCAGTTGGACTTTCTCGTTCTGACAAATCAGATATTGAACTTATAACAGATGCTATGAGTCAAAGAGCAACAGATAGATTTAATGAAGAGTTTGAGATGCTTGGTAAAGTAAAAATTAAAGATATTGAAGTAGCACAAAGAAAGATGTTAGAAGCAGCACAAAAACTAATTGATGAAGGTGCAATTGATAGGTCTATGGATGATGAATAAAAGGTATCAAAATGACTAAAACAAATGTAAACTCTAGTGCTACAATTCTCAAAAAAGATGTTGATGAACAAGCATATGAATTAGGACAATTTATAGGTACTGAACATACAAATCAAGTAGATTCTGGTGCAACATTAAATGATAGAGAGATAAATGGAAATGTTGATCCTGTTCTTGCACAAATACAACTACTATCTACTCAATTAAATCAAATACAAGAAAAAGTTGTAGATATAGAAAATGATGGGATTAAAGGTCGTGATTTAGATAAGCAACTTGTACAAGCATTGAAAGATTTGAAACAATATGCTTCGTTTTTTGAACAAGCTACATTTCAAATGGAAACAAAAATATTAAAAACATCTATATCTATTGCTCAAAAGATTATCACTATCGAAGTTGGTGAAAATAGTTCTAAAATAGCTAAAGAGACTATCAGTAGTATTTTGAACAAAATAAAAACAGCAGCAAAAATCAATATTAAACTTAATCCAAAAGATTATATAGCTCTAAAAGATGAATTAAATCTAGAAGAATTTATCACTTTAGAAGAGGATTCTAATGTAACTGCAGGTGGTGTTGTGATTGCTAGTGACCTTGGTAATTTTGATGGTAATATTGATGCAAAAGTACAAACTCTATTAGAATCTCTAAACACAGTAGCTTAATCTTATACAAATTGTCCACTACTTAACTATATTAAAAATTATACAAATTAAGAAAAAGTATGATATAATTATTCAAAATCAACAATAAAAGAATCAAAAATGGAAGTAACTTTAAAGAATTATGACAACTTAGTAGATACAGAAATCAAGGTTGATGTATTATTAGGTATTGCGACAGTAGAATTAAGAGATTTCTTAAAATTCGAAGATGGAACTGTAGTAGCCTTAGATAAACTAGCTGGTCAAGGTGGCGATATATATGTAAATTCTCGGATTATTGGTACGGGTGATATTATTGTTATTGATGAAAAATTAGCAGTTAGAGTACAAGATGCAATGGACGCAGATTCTGTTGTACGATACTTTTTTGATGAAAACGAAATATAAAG
>CAYUNC010000088.1:0-5615 GCA_964445915.1 uncultured Arcobacter sp. | reverse complement strand
AGAAAGATTGTAATGAGTGTCAGAAGATGTTTTCTGTAACCTTTAGAGACCAAGATTATATTAATAACTTGAATAAAAAGTTTATTAGTATTGTTGTTACTTATGAAGATAAAAACAATTATCCAATTGAGATGTTTTATACTTTAGATTTTCCTACTTTATTTTTTGTGAATAATAAGGATGAATCCTTTATAGTTAAGCCTATAAGTGGATTTATATCTCCTAGTAAAATGTCAAATATATTGATTGAAAATCAGTTATTACCAAAAAGTTCCAGTTTCTAAAGTCTCATCGGGAGTATTATTTATCTCTAAGAATATATTTTCACTATAATCCAAGTATAAGTAGTAGTTGTCTAATAAAAGTGATTTTTGTACATTTGATTTATTTAAATGTTGTACATCATTATTTACAGAAGCTAAGTCATTTAAATAGTATTCTGTCATAGATGGCGACAACTGATCTATTGATGATTCTAGCTCATCAAAGTCAGTTACACTAAAAGTTGAATATAAATTGTATTTATCAATAAGAATAGTCATTTTATAGTCCGTTTAGTAAAGTCTCCATTCTTCTCATATCAATTTTTGGGTCTTCTTTATCATTATCTTTTGGTAGCTCTTGAGCTGATGTTGCAAATTCTTCTTCAGGTTGCTTATCTTCTTCTGTAGCCTCTTCTATTACTTCATCTACAATCTCATCTACTTCAGTATTAGCAATATCTAAAATTGATGCATCTTCTTGAGCAACAGGAGCTTTAACAATCTTACCTGCTGGGCTTACTGCTAGCATACTATTAATTTTACTTAACATTGAATCTACTTTTGTTGATTGTTCTGTTTTTGTTTCACTCATATTTTGAATATTATCTTGAAGATTAGATTTATCATCTTTTAGTATATTAATATTATTTTCTAATTCTTGATTTTTATTCTCTAACTCTTGGTTTTTAGTTTCTAAGTCTTTATATTGTCCTTGTAACTCTTCATAAGCATTCATAAGTTGAGTAACGGCGTTTCCTAATTGTTCAATTGTTGCTTTATCTTCCATAAGTTTAAAGTCCTTGTTTATTAAAATTTTTATTTGTCATTTTAACATAACTTAACTAAATAATCCCATCTATTAAAAGAAGTGATTTGACATCTGGCTGTTTATTAGTAAAGGTACTATAAAGCTTATCCATATCTTCGCTACCACCCTTACCTAGTACTATCTGCTTATATTTATTAGCTAAATCTATGTTAAAGATTTGACTATCTATAAACATATAATAAGCATCAGCACTTAAAACTTCAGCCCACTTATAACTATAGTACCCTGCACTATAACCACCAGCAAAAATATGTGCAAATCCATTTTGAAATTTATTATAATTTGGTGGTGGCATAGCTCCAATATCTGCTCGCACTTCATCCAACAAAGTTTGTACATCATCTTGTGTTTTATATCCACCCATATGTAGTTTAAAATCAAAAGTTGCAAACTCAAGCTGTCTTATCATAGTAAGTGAAGATTGGAAGTTTTTAGCTTTCATAAGTTTATCTATTGATACATCATCAAGAACTGCCCCACTCTCATAATGTTTGGCAAATAACTTTAATACCTCTTTTTCATAAGCAAAGTATTCTAAAAATTGAGATGGAAACTCAACTGTATCCCAAGAAACACCACTAATACCACTCACAAAAGGCTCATTTACATTACTTAAAAGATGATGTAAAGCGTGACCCATCTCGTGAAATAATGTCACAACATCACTATGTCTTAAAAGTGATGGTAGTTTATCTGTAGATGCTGGAAAATTACAAACTATATAAGCAGTTGCAAGACTTTCTTTACCATCAATATTATAATGAGAATGCCAATTATGCATCCAAGCCCCACCTCTCTTATCAGTTCTAGCTTCTAAATCAATATAAATTCTTGACTTTTTATCTCCATCACTTATATCATAAACTTTTACTTTACTATCCCAAGATAATGCATCTTTATTTAATGTAAATGTTATACCAAACAACTTATTTAAAAAGTCAAAGAACCCTTCTAATACAGAGTTTTGCTCAAAATATGGACGATAATGCTCTTCATCAATATCATAGTTTGCTTTTTTTAGTTTTTGACTATAGTATCCCATATCATAACTATTTAAATCACTAATACCATCTTCTTTTAAAGCCATAGCCTTAATCTCTTCTAACTCTACTTTACTTTTATCTTGACTATATTTTGCTAGTTCTTCAAGAAACTCTAAAACTTCTGTTGTTTTTGTTGCCATTTTAGTTTGAATTGAATAGTGTGAATAGTTATCAAAGCCTAATATCTTAGCCTTTTCATCTTTTAAAGCTAATAGTTGCTCTATCAACTCTCCATTTTGTGGTGCTCTTGTACAATAAGCTTTATATATCTCTTCTCTTTTAGCCCTAGAAGTTCCATAAGTGATATAAGCGATATAAGAGGGCATTTGAAGTGTAAATTTGTAACTTACCTTGCCAGTATCTTTATTTTCACTCCTTGCACCTTCTAAATCACTTTTTGGTATCTCTTTTATATCTTCTTCATCTTCTAAAATCATCTCCCAATCATTTGTAGCATCTAGTAGATTTTGTGAAAACTCTTTTGATAGTTCACTTAACTTTAAACTTATATCTTTTAATCTATCTTTTTTTTCATCATCCAAGCCACAACCACCAAGCTTAAAATCTCTAAGCTCATTTTCTAAAACTTTGTTTTGTTCTATATTTAAAGAGGTTTTTTCGTTACACTGTATATCTTTTATTGTACTATAAACAGCTTCATTTTGAGAAATCCATGTTTCATATAAACTTATAATTGGTAAACATTTTCCATATACTTCTTGTGTCTCATCACTATTCTTTACACTATCAATATGAAAGATTGGTGTACAAAAAACTTCTAAGTTTTCACTCATTAGCTGATATGGAACTACAAAGTTTTGGTATGTTTTATTTTTAAGTTTTAGTAACTCCCCTATCTCTTTTATATTGTTGTCTATTATTACTTGTAGTGCTTTATCACTATTCTTAAAATCTATTAAATTAAACTCTTTAAACATTAATTATTCCCTTGATTGTTTTTTATCCACTTCTTAGCTATGCTTTTATGGTTTTTTTGCATATTTTTTAACTCTTTTTTATCTCTAAGTATTGCATCTACTTTATGTGCTGTATTATGATCACTTTGACTTTGCATAGTAGCAAATATATCAAGTAATGTCCCTGCTTCATTTGTTTTTGTTGCAAAAGTTACACATTTTGAGTTCATAGCTTCAAGTACATTATTTGCAAACTTCTTATTTTGTGTTGGAAGTATAAAAATATCAGCAGTCTTAATAGATATATCATTTAGATATATCACTTTATTGTTAAGTTTTAAATCTTTTGTTTCATTTTTAGCATAGTTAATAGACTCATCATCTCCACATACAATAGCTTTAAAGTGTGGATCAACAATCCTTGCTACTACATTTAAAAAGTGAACTACACCATTTTGTCTAAAGTTATTTGCTTTAAATAGTATTAGCTTTGCATCTTTTGAAAGATTGTGCTTTTTAATAAACTCTTTTTGTAACTTCTTTTTCTTTTTATCTTCATCTAAAATATTAGATTTTATCTTAGTTAAAACATCTGATGCCGTGATAGCCTTCATACATTGATGATTTTTCTCAAATGTAAGTGGACATTCTCTTTTCATACAAGGCATACAATCAAAGTCTTTTTTGATTATCATCTCATTTGGATTTTGCCATTGATGAGTCTCTTTAAACTTTGTTGGTCCAAAAATAGCAACAGTAGGTATCTTAAAAGCAGCAGCTAAATGCATAGGACCACTATCATTTGTGATAAATAAGTCAAGTTTAGAGATACTACTAATAAGCTCTTCAACTGTTGTTTTACCTGCTACATTTTTATAGTTTTTAACTTTAGCATTTATCAATAATACTTCAATATCATTTGCCATATCCACTTCAGCTGGACCACCAAAAATCACAATATTATAAAGATGTGATAACTCAATAGCAACCTTAGCAAACTCTTGAGGATACCATCTCTTAGCACTACCATAAGTAGCCCCTGGATTTATCCCTAAAGTTTGTTTCTTTTGTTTTTTATTCTTTTGTTTTTTGATATATATTTTCAAATCATTTGGTGTAGTTTTAGTAGATAAACTTTTATTTACAAAGTCATTGTATCTTATAACTTGATGCTTTTGTTTTTGACCATATCTTTGATACTTAAAGCTTTTAGCACTATCAACAAACCAAAGTAAAAAAGTAGTAGTAAAGTTTCGTCTAAAACTAAATGCAATATCAACCTTACCTACTTTACTAGCAAGGTTAAAAAGATTTATATATCTATTCCCCTCACCTTTACTATTATCAATAATGATATTTTCTACATTAGGATGATGCTTAAAAAGGTTTGTAGATACAGCAGAACCAAAGATTGTTAATTTACAATCAGGATATGTAGCTACAATATTTTCAATTGCAGGAGTCGTCATAACTGCATCACCAAGCCATGTAGGGATTTCTATAAATATTTTTTTATTTGTCATTATTGTTTACCATTTTCTTAAATTCATGAAAAGCTTTTGTTTTTCTAATCTTACCATCTCTATTATCAACCAAGCCATAACCAGGAGCAATAAGTTGATGCCAAAATACTTTTGATATTTTACCACTTTTCTTAGCAATATCAAAGTACTCAAGCATATATTGACTATATACATCTTCACTAACACACTCTAGCTCACTTGTAGGTGCATAAGGTGCTGTATTTGATAAAGGCCAGTTTGTTTCAGTGATATATATCTCATTGTTAGTTTTTGGAGATAATTTAACCAAAGACCATAAAAAATCAATCTTATTTTTAAAATCAAAAATACCCATTTGAGTATTGTACGGACTTCCTCGTCTATCGACATAAAGTAAGCTAGAAAGTTTATCAAACTTTATCTTGTGACAGTTAAATAATGCACGGATAGTATAGTGATATTCAAAGTCAATTACACTAGGTCCAATTAGTTTAAAATCATTAAACTTTTCATCTCTAATATCTTGAATGATTTTATAAAACTTAAGATATTCACCCACACTAAAGAAGCCCCATTTGGTTCTATTAATTGTACAACCAATTTGAAACTCATTTGTAATATCTTTAAAGGTGCTAAAAATAGTTAAGATATCTTTTTTAAGTAATTCACTATTATCAATATGCTCTCTATCTTGCAGTATATTGATAACTATTTTCTTATCTTTAAACTTCAACATAAAATCATAATATAAACTTACATTTTGTATATCACTTAACGGCATCCGTATTAACAAGTTGTTAATACCTAATTCCTCTATAAGTTCAACTTGAATATCACCTTTATCAAGATTTACCCCTATTCCATAAAAAGAATTATAATCAATATTTTCATCTTTTTTAAAGAGCTTCATCACTATAATTGATGGAAAAAATATAAAGATATTTGTAACTAAAAGCTTCAATATATCAACTATATTTTTCTTTCTCATCTGCTTTTTAAAAGCCTTATCTTTTATGATATGTGGTTGGTCTGAATAGTTATCCCAAGGAAAATTCAATTTA
>CAYUNC010000087.1:0-5640 GCA_964445915.1 uncultured Arcobacter sp. | reverse complement strand
TATTATCTTTTAAAGCTATAAACAACTCTTTCCATTTATCCAAACTATATTTATGAGTTTGTTTTAACCAAATATTATTGTGTTTTTCAAGTCCATTATTTTGTGTATTTGAAAAGATATTTGCCACTTGCTTATATCTGCAAGCACCATAACAATATGACTTTGATACTTTCATTCTATCAGTTCCAATATCAAGTTTCATATCTTTTAAAAGTTCTCTTAACTCTTCAGCTTTTTTGTCACTACCTTTTTGGCTACATCTTTTATCAACACAAACATAAACTATATTTTTATAGTGCATTATTGGTTTGTTTGGGTCTAAAACTTTTGGTTTGCACTCATATCCATCTACAACTTCGCTACCCATTGTATTGATTTTGAGTTTTTTATTTTCCATTGTACTTTTCTTTCCCATCATAATCTTTTATAAGTTTATATGTAGCGTGTAAAGTAGCAACAGTCATAGTAGAGCTACCAAATCTACCCTCCATTAAAACAGCAGGAATATCAAAATGCTCGCAAAATCTTTTCCCATAATCTTTTGATTCTACAACATTTACAAATCCAACAGGAAACAGTATAAAAGCAACTTTAGTTAAATCAACACCTTCATCTAAAAGTGTATTTATAGCTGCATATATAAAAGTAGGGGCATTTCCACAACATAAAATCATAGGCTCATCTTTGTGCTTTTTAATTGCTTCAACAACAGCTGCATAACTTCTTGTAGTTTTGTTCTTTTCTGCCATATCATAAGTGAATTTTTCATTTATATAACAAACAACTTCATTTTCATAAGTATCAAGATAAAATTGACTAAGACCTACTTTTATCATATTTACATCTACTATGATTTTTGCTTTATTTTTTAGTAACTCTTGGATTCTTGGAATGGCATTATTGGTAAAATATATATTGTCTAAAACTTGTTCGAAACAGCTAGATGTATGAATAAGCCTACTAATTACTTCAACTTCATCTTTATTAAACTCTTTAGCTTTTGGATAATCTTTTAATTCATCTTCAATCATTTCAAATGATTTTACTGAGATATTTGCTCCTATATTTATAGGTGGTTGCTCTTGAATAAAATCCATATTCTAATCCTTTTTAAAAAAATCTATAAACAAAGTCATATATTTTTCTACTATTTTCTTTTTCCCATCTGTGATATTCTCACCATCAAAATTCAAGTTCTCAAAAGTATAAATATCTCCTACTTCTTGAATAGCACTACTATCAAAACCTTTTTTAGGTCGCATATAAACTGTAGTTTGTTTTATCTCTTGGTCAATCAAAGGTACAATTCTAAAAGCACTATTCCCAATACAAAGTGGTCTTTTTATTTTTGCACTTGCATTTGAAAAAGATGTGATTCCTGCACAAACTTCACTTTGTTCCCAAAGGCTTAAATTTTGCTCTTTTATAATATCAAGTAAATAATATACCGTACTATAAACACTAGCATCTCCTAAAGTTACAAAAGATACTTTGTTGTAAGTTTTTGTAGCATTTGTTAGTATATCAACTTGATTTTGCCAATCATGTTGTTTAAATTTCATAGGTGTATATACTGGTATGATTTTAACATCAAAATTAAATTGTTTAAAAAGTGTTTGCACAATATTGTGAGTTACTGACTTTCCAAAACTATTATCTTTACTTTTTGTTGGAATACAAATCACATCAGAATTTTTCAAAATATCCAATGCTTGAATAGTCACTAAATTTGCATCACCAGCACCTAGTGATACCATAAAAAGTTTAGTCATTAATGCCCTAACTTTGTGATAGTTTCTTTTATATTGTCAATTATTATCTCTTTTATCATAGGTAATTCTATAAAGTTAAATTGTTCACTTTTTGTTAAAGTAGGGGTAATTTGAACTTTAAAATTACTACTTAGTTCATCTTGAATCTCAAACATATCTTTTTTATAATGATTTCCACTAACAAGTAACATAGGTATGATTTGTATCTCTTTTACATTTTGTTCTTGCATGCTTTTTATTAAGTTCTCTTTTACGGCATAATAAGGAAATGCACCCTCTAATGAACAGCAAAAGTTTTCATTACTTAAGCTATCTAAAAAAGTATGAGCATAATTAATAGATGCAATTCCTGCATTGTCAAGTCTTGGAGTACCATGTATTATATATAAGTTAGCAATATTTTCTTTTGATATGTTGTTGTTTAAATCTTGTAAAAATAAAGTTGTCTCTTTTGCTTTTGTTAAAATTGCATTTGTATATTTGATATTTGCTAGTGAAAATTGATTAAATCCATCAACTATATTTTTAATTACATCGTGTTCATCTGTTGGAAAAATATTTATAGAACTCACAATAATATTTTTATAACCAAGCATATCTATATCAGCTAAAACTTGTGGAAGATTTTTATATAAAACTTCATCTTTATTTAAAGATTTTAATACCATTCGTGAAGAAAAAGCCAAAAATACATCAACACCTTCAAACTCTTCTTCAATCAAAATCTTTAATTGTTTGTATTTTTCTTGCTCAACTACTGACCCAAAACAAGATAATATAATTGCTTTGTCTTTTTTATAATGTCTATATCTTTTCATAATTTCCCTTTAGTTTCTCATCTGTAATTCAAATCCAAAACCACTAGTTTTGTATGGAATATTTACCATATTTTTGTTGTTGTTTGTATCTGTATAAACTATATCCATAGTTTTATTATCCTTTATATGTGTAGCAGTTTCTATCCTAATATTTTCCCCAAGATAAATAGCACTATCGCCTTTTTTTATCTTTTGATTATCATCATAAAAACCACACATCATATATCCTTCAAATTATGCGCTAATTTTAGCATAAATTATTATAAAAATCTTTATACTTATCAATTATATTTTTATTATTATGTTTAATAGCACCTTTTAATAAAATATCTAATTTTTTAATCAATTCTTTTTTAACTTCATCTTTATATTTACCATTTAGATGTTTCTTAAGTGCTTCAATTCTAAAGCTATCCATCATTGGAGTTTCAAAAGATAATTGTCCATTATGACCAGCTATTTTTGTAATAAGTGCATCTTCAATCAATCCAATCTCATAATTTTCTAAAATTCTAAGCCATAGATCATAATCTTCACAAGCAACTAAACTTTCATCAAAAAGACCAACTTCATCTAAGATAGATTTATTTAGAAGTAGGGTGCTTGCTCCTATTTTACATTGGGCAAGATTGTCAATAAAACAATAGCCTTTAGGTTTTTTTTGATGTTTATTTTGTTTAATAATTTTATCATTAAACTTCCAAATTTCATTTGTATGAGAGATAATAATATTTGGATTTTGTTTATGGAAACTTATTTGTTTTTCAAGCTTATCTTTATGCCAAATATCATCACTATCACAAAAAGCTATCCATGTGTTTTTAGCACTTTTAATTCCACAATTTCTAGCACTACTTACGCCTTGATTTTCTTGATAGATATATTTAATATCTAGCTTTTCTAATATCTCTTTTGTATTATCTGTTGAGCCATCATCAATGACAATTATTTCATCAGGTTGAATTGTTTGATTTAAAATAGCAGTCACAGTTTGTAAAATAAATTCAGATCTATTAAAAGTTGGAATTATTACAGATATTTTCATATATTATTTAGGATTTAAAATAGTTTTTAATTTTTTTGGAATCTGGGCAAATACAACTTTATCTTTTTTAATAAAAGTATTATTCTTATCAAAACAATCAACTTCAACTATCATATTTTTCTTATTAAAATGTGTAATTTTTAGTATCTCATTATTTCTTTCAAAAGATAAATTTGTTATATCCATTTAGCTGTCTAGCCATTTTAAAAGTTTTTCTTGAAGTTCTGGTACAGTGTGTAGTGCATCTTTATGAGTTGAAAAACCCCAATTTACCAATATAGAATCTATATTTGCATTTGTTGCAGACAATACATCTTTATGACTATCTCCTACTAAGATAGTATGATTTGTATCAAAGTTATGCTTATCTATTAAGATATTTAACATCTTAGGGTCTGGTTTCGCTTTTTCCACTTTATCAGCACCAATAATATCTATAAAATAATTATAAATATTAAGATGTTTTGTCATTTGAATTGCAAAAATAGTACTTGCATTTGTAGCAATGGTTAAATCGCATTTATCTTTTAATGCCTCAAGAAGTTCAATAATACCATCATATAAAATTATATCACTTACGCAATGCTCTTCATAATAATCTTCAAATAACTTAGTATGTTCATCTGAAAAGTAAGAAGTACCATAAAAAAATTCAGCACTATTTATGTTCGGGTTATTAATATTTTCCAATAAATAACTTTTTTCCATAGGCTCAAGCCCACTATTTATTCGTACATGATTTATAGTATTTGCTATGATATTTCCACTATTGATAAGTGTCCCATCCATATCAAAAATAATTGATTTTTTATTCATATTTGTATTATAACAAAATTTAGATATTAATATATATTGTTGTATAATGAAAGCTTAAATTTTATAAATTATATGATAACAAAAGGAATAATATGGGATTAGGTGTAGGGATTGTAGGACTGCCAAATATAGGAAAATCAACAACTTTTAATGCTTTGACAAAAGCACAAAATGCAGAGGCACAAAATTATCCATTTTGTACTATTGAGCCAAATAAAGCAATAGTTCCAGTACCAGATAAAAGACTTGATGAGTTAGCAAAGATTGTTAACCCTGAAAAGATTCAACACTCAACTATTGATTTTGTTGATATTGCTGGACTTGTAAAAGGTGCTTCTAAAGGTGAAGGATTGGGAAATCAATTTTTATCAAATATTAGAGAAGTTGAAGTTATTTTACATCTTGTAAGATGTTTTGATGATGCAAATATTGTTCATGTTGAAGGTGATGTAAATCCTCTGCGAGATATTGATATTATAGAATCAGAGTTAATTTTTTCTGATATCTCACAACTTGAAAAGAAAGTCGATAAACTTAAAAAAGGTGCTAAGTTTGATAAAGTAGCAGCTGCTCAATTAGAGGTTGCTAAAGAACTTTTAGTTCATCTTGAAGAGTTAAAAAGTGTGAATACTTTCCCAAATAGTGAAGATGAAAACTTTTTAGAATTAGACCAAGAGTTAAGATTTTTATCAAATAAAGAGATTATCTATGGTGCAAATGTAGATGAAGATAGTCTAATGGAAGAAAATGACTATGTAAAAACTTTAAGAGAATACGCTACTTCAAAAGGTTGTGAAGTTGTAATGCTTTGTGCTAAAGTTGAAGAAGAATTAGTAGGTATGGATGATGATGAAGCAAAAGAATTTTTAACAGATTTTGGTGTTGAAGAATCAGGGTTAGAAATGATTATACATAAAGCATTTGCTAAACTTGGACTACAAAGTTATTTTACAGCAGGAGTTCAAGAAGTAAGAGCTTGGACAATTCCTCAAGAATGTAAAGCACCAAAAGCAGCAGCAGCAATTCACAATGATTTTGAAAAAGGATTTATTAAAGCAGAAGTTATTGCTTATGATGATTTTATATCATGTGGTGGAGAAGCTAAAGCAAAAGAAGCAGGTAAATTAAGACTTGAAGGTAAAGATTATCTAGTTCAAGATGGTGATGTTATGCACTTTAAGTTTAATGT
>CAYUNC010000086.1:0-5641 GCA_964445915.1 uncultured Arcobacter sp. | reverse complement strand
TATATCTTATCTAAATAAAATCCAGTATAACTTCCACTTTTTTTATGATTAGAAGCTAGCTGTTCAGGTGTGCCTTCATCTACTATCAAGCCACCTTTACTCCCACCTTCAGGACCCATATCTATAATATAATCTGCATTTTTCACTATGTCAAGATTGTGTTCAATAACTATAACACTATTTCCCAAATCAACTAGATGATGAAGTACAGCTGTTAGTCTATCTACATCTGCAAAATGCAGTCCTGTTGTAGGCTCATCAAGGATATACAATGTATTTCCTGTATCTCTTTTACTTAGTTCTTTACTTAGTTTTATCCGTTGAGCTTCACCACCACTTAATGTTATGGCATTTTGTCCTAGAGTTATATATCCAAGTCCTACATCGCTTAAAGTTTTTAATTTACTATATAGTTTTGGAACTTTTATAAAAAATTCCAAAGCCTCTTCAACACTCATACCTAAAACATCTGCTATTGATTTGCCACGATACAATATCTCCAAAGTTTGTGGATTGTATCTTGCTCCTACACAATCATCACATTTGACCATAATATCAGGCAAAAAGTGCATCTCTATCTTAATCTCACCTTCACCTTGACATTTTTCACATCTTCCACCTTTGACATTGAAACTATATCGCCCAATTGCATAACCTCTGATTTTAGATTCTTTTGTTTCTGCAAATATCTTTCTTAGTTCATCCATCAGTCCTGTATATGTTGCAGGATTACTTCTTGGAGTTCTACCTATTGGGCTTTGGTCAAGATAGATAACTTTATCAAGTTTATCAAGTCCATCTATACTTACACCATCTATTTTATGAACTTTTCTTGCACGATTTAAAAGCTCTTTTGCTACAGGTAATAATGTCTGCAATATAAGTGAAGATTTTCCACTACCACTCACTCCTGTAATAGCACATAAGTTTCTAAGTGGTATCTTTACACTTAAATCTTTGATATTATTTACTGTTACATTGTTGATACTTATAAACTCTTCTTGTGGTCGCCCTTGAAAATAATCTATAGTTTTAGCACCAGTTAAATATTGGGCTGTTAAAGTTTTTGATTTTAATAGTTGTTTCATAGTTCCATTGAAAACTATCTCCCCACCACCTTGTCCAGCTTTTGGTCCAATATCTACAATATAATCAGCATTTTCCATTGTTTCTTTATCGTGTTCTACGACTATTACTGTATTACCTTTCTCTTGTAAGGCTCTTAATGTTTTGATAAGTTTTTGAGTATCTCTTTCATGAAGTCCAATACTTGGCTCATCTAGTACATATAAAACTCCAGTAAGCCCAGAACCTATTTGTGATGCAACTCTAATTCTTTGAGCCTCTCCACCACTAATAGTCCTAGCATCACGACCTAAAGTTATATAGCCCAATCCAACATCATATAAAAAATATATTCTATCTCTTAACTCTTTTAAAATTGGTTTTGAGATGAGTTGTTCTTTGTTGTTAAAATGTTCAAAGTTTTTCTCATCTTGAAAAAATGCATGAGTATCTTCTATTGGCATATCCAAAATTGATGCTATATTTTTAGAAGCTACTTTTACTGCTAAAGATGATGCTCTCAATCTGTGACCATCACAAACATCACAAATCTTTTCAGTCATATAGTCTGCCATCTCTTTTTCATCTTTTATCATATCGTATGCTATTTTTACGATACCTTCCCATTTTCTATTTAGTTTATGTCTTTTCCAAGTAAATATTGCTTCCTCAACACCACCATGCAATATTGCACCTCTTTGGTGAGATTCTAACTCTTTGAAAGGTACTGTAATATCAATCCCAGCATTTTCACAAAAACCTTTCATCATCTTAAAATAGTAGCCTTTATTGAACCCATATACAACTTTTACAGCTCCATCTTCTATACTTAGCTCTTCATTTACAACTTTTTTCATATCTAAAGCATATCTAATACCCAAACCATCACAAGTACTACAAGCACCTTTTGGACTATTGAAAGAAAAACTTAAAGGCTCAAGTGGTTCAAAAGATATCTTACAATCAAAACAAGCCATATGTTCAGAATAGTGAATATGTTTCTCAACTCCTAAATCTTCATGATTTAAAATTTCAACTTCCAATTCTCCAAAGCTTTCTTTTAAGCCTTTTTCAACATCTTGAGCAATTCGTTCTTTATTTTCATCTTTTACAATAACTCTATCAATTACAACTTTTATAGTATGCATCTGTGTTTTTGATAACTCAATCTCTTCATCAAGCCGAACCATAACACCATCAATCATAGCTCGTACATAACCTTTTCCTCGCAAACTTTCAAAAAGGTCACTAAATGTACCTTTTTTTCTATTTACCAAAGGTGCTAATATCACTATCTTTGCATTTTGTGGTAGTTGTAAAACTTGCTCTATTACATCACTACTACTCATTTGAGATATTGGTTTATCACATTGATTACAATTCTGAATACCTATTCTGGCATAAAGAAGTCGTAAATAATCATAAATTTCAGTGATAGTTCCCACTGTACTTCGTGGATTTTTGCTTGTAGTTTTTTGGTCAATAGCAATAGCTGGAGTAAGTCCTTCTATTCTTTCAACATCAGGTTTTCCTACTTTATCTAAAAATTGTCTAGCATAAGAACTTAAAGATTCAATATATCTTCTTTGACCTTCTGCATAAAGTGTATCAAAAGCAAGTGTTGATTTTCCACTTCCACTAAGTCCTGTAAATACAATAAGTTTGTTTTTTGGTATCTCTAGGCTTACATTTTTTAGATTATTTTCATTTGCATTAAATATCTTTATTGAATCTGTCATAAATTATATTGTCTTACTAAATCGTCTTTTATCTTCTGGTATCTTATTTAAATAAGCATCAAAAGGCATAGATATATTTCGTATTAACATTGTTCCTGTTTGACTTACAGATATTTTATCATCAGTTACAGTTAGAAGTTCAGCTTCTTCAAATTCTTTTAGAGCTTCAAGTGCATCACCAAAATATTCTTGGAAATTAATATCAAACTTTTTCTCAACACTTTTCATATCTAAAGAGAAGTTTGCCATAAGTTCCATAATCACATACTGTCTTAAAATATCATCATCATTTAGTTTATAACCTTTAAATACTGGTAAATTCCCAGCATCAATAGCATCTTCATATTCGGCTAAAGTTTTAAAGTTTTGTGCATAATAATCAACACCATCACCAATACTTGTAACTCCAATACCAACTAAATCTGCTCCACCTTTAGTAGTATATCCTTGGAAGTTTCTATGTAATTCACCTTTTTGTATAGCTTTAAAAAGTTCATCTTCTGGCTTAGCAAAGTGATCCATACCTACCATATTGTAGCCCTGCTCTCCAAAGAATGATATACAATCTTTTAATATCTCTAACTTTGTAGATGGTGGTGCAAATGTAGTTTCATCAAACTTTCTTTGTGTTTTCATCATCCAAGGAACATGAGCATAATTAAATACAGCAAGTCTATCAGGGTCAAGCTTCACAATATCTCTTATAGTTTTAGCAAATGTCTCTTTTGTTTGATGTGGAAGTCCATAAATCAAATCAATATTTATAGATTTTATCCCTGCATCTCTTGCTATTTTTACAACATTTTCAGTCGTTTCGTAAGGTTGTACTCTATGAATTGTTTTTTGAACTTGTGGGTCTAAATCTTGTACTCCAAAACTCAAACGATTACATCCAGCTTCTTTTAAAACATCCATATGACCTTGAACAAAAAATCGTGGGTCAACTTCACAACTAACTTCAGCATCAGCACTAAAGTTTGGAAAAGTATCTTTAATAGCATCAAGCACTTCTTTTAATTGTAAAGGCTCAAGAAAAGTAGGAGTTCCCCCACCAAAATGCATCTGAGTAACTGTACGATTTGTATCAATATTTTTAGCTAAGATTGTTAACTCTTTTTTTAAATAAGAGATATATCTAGTCTTTTTATCTTCTTTACTTGTAAATATTACATTACAACCACAAAAATAACAAGCACTTCTACAAAAAGGGATATGTATATAAAGCGAAAGTGGTCTGCTACTATCTTGGGCTTTAAACTTTGCTACTAAATCTTCTTGTGTAAAGTTTGTGTTAAATTCTGGAGCTGTAGGATAGCTTGTATATCTAGGTCCAGGTCGCGAGTATTTTTCGAATTTTGTATAATCTATCATCTATGTTTTCCTATTGATTTTAAAGTATTTATTATATCCAATCTTTGGTTATATAATCTTCATCTAGTATTATAATATTAACCATTCCAAAATATTAAGTACTTTAATAGTTTTATTATCTATCACAATATCGCTACTATTGTCTTCTGTAATTACAAGTAATTCAATATCTTTTAGTTTTAATTCATCTATTGTTTTACTAAATGATGACAATTCTCTATTTCTTGTTTTTTCATCTGATATACTTTTTGATACTTGTATCAATGCTTTTATACAATTATCTTTTTCTATTATAAAGTCACATTCTAAATCATTTGATGTTTTATAATAATATATTTTATAGCCTCTTCGTTTAAGTTCCAAAAAGACAATAGTCTCTATATCACTCCCTCTTGTCTGTAAATTTGGCACTCTTAGAAGATTTGAAAGTCCTAAGTCTATACTATAATATTTCTTTTCATTTACATTTTGTTTTTTTAAAGAATAGTCAAATTTATTAATTTCAAATATCATATATGCATTTTTTAGATACTGAATATAGTTATTTGCCATATCAAATGATATTTTAAAACTATTTTTTAGCTTATTTGTACTTTGTATTATTCCACTATTACTTAATAAAAATGCAGAAATCTCTTCTAAAGTATGAAAATCTTTTAATTTATATCTTGAAACTATATCTTTTAATAATATTGAATCTTTATATGTAGTAAGCAATTCTCTCTTTTGCTCACTTGGATATGACAAAAGTTTTGGAAAGCCACCATCTTTTATAAAGTTATCAAAAGCTCTATTTATTGGTATTTTATTGTCTATAAACTCCAAAGATGATTTAATATTTATATTGTTAAACTCTAAATATTCTCTAAAACTTAAAGGATAAACATCAACAGACAAATATCTTCCACTTAAACTTGATGCTATTTCACTACTTAGCATTGATGAATTTGAACCAGTAATAGTTAAATGTGATAATTTAAGTTCATATTCTTTATTTACCCATTTTTCCCAAAATTGTATATTTTGTATCTCATCTAAAAATATATATGGTTTTGAAGATGGATTTAAATACTGCAAGTATGTATCTTTTATTGTTTCTAGTAGTGTTGTATTTAGGTGATTTATAAATCTAGGGTCTTCAAGATTTACAATAAGTATATCTTTTTTGTCAACACCTTTTGATATTAGTTTTTTTATTTGATTTATCATTAAAGTAGATTTTCCACTTCTTCTGATACCTTTTATTACAACAATCTCATCATGTTTTAAAAATTGCTCTATCTTTTCATCGTAATAATCTCTATTGTTAGTAGCTGGTAAATCTTTATTCCAATAGTTCCAATCATTTAATATCTCAAGTATATCTATCTTATCCAACTATAATCCTTTAAATCATTTGGTCTATCATACGATTTTCTAACTTATTGTTTGGTTAAGTGTTATCTATGCTTATCTAAATAAACCAT
>CAYUNC010000085.1:0-5673 GCA_964445915.1 uncultured Arcobacter sp. | reverse complement strand
AAGGCAATTTGGTCAATAACAGAAATAGCTTCATTAATCGCATTTACTTGCTCATCAATTTGAACCATAGCATTTGTAGTTTGATTTGCTAAATCTTCTCCATTTTTTGCAGATTCTTGTACTTTACTAGCAAAATCAGACATTTTAAGTACATTGTTTGAATTACTTGTAATAATTTCTGTAACCTCTTCTAATGCTCCAGCTGTCTCTTCAAGTGAAGATGCCGATTCATTTGAATTATTATTTAATATATCAACATTTTTAAGCAATATATCACTACTTCTATCAAGTGTTAAACCATTTGCTTTATTTTCAATTAACATTGTAGTAATAGCAGTTTTTAGTTTATTAATATCATTTGTTAATAAATCAAATACTCCACCTTTTTCAATATCATTTAGCACTAATTCTTTTCTATAATCTAATGAAGAATATTGTTCTAAAATATTATTTACATTTCCAAAATGTTCTCTTGTAGTTTCAATCATATGGTTAACTTTATTTTTAAAATCTTCTAATGCTACATTTGAAGTAGTTGCAGTAATAGTTTCACTATACCAACCTTTTGCTACTCTATCCATTGTTGCTTTTGCTGAATTGATTAAAATGTTATCTTCTTGTATTCCCTTTTGAATATTATTAATATTTTGATTTACAACTTTAGCCATATTTGCTATTTCATCTTTTGAACTATCATCTAGCATCTGAACTTCTTGAGTCTCTTTATTTAAATATTTAAAGAAATCTAATAGTCCAAGTTGAAATGTATTAAGTGACCTAACTATACTATCAGAAATTATTTTTGAAAAAGCCAATATAAATATCAAGACAATTAATACTAATATCTCAGTTATATATACAGAAAAGCTTTCATCTTCAAAGTTTATTTCTATTGATTTCTCTAATTTTGTAGATAAAAAATCATCTATTTTTTTAAGAATGTCAATCTTTACAGTCATAGTATCAAACCAATATTGATAGTGAATTCCAAAACCACCAATATCTACTGCGTTAAATGCAACTTGTCTCATTCTATTTACTTCATCAATATACTTTCCAGATACTGTTTGTTTATAAAATTTCAAGACTTTAACACTTGCTAACTTTTCAAAACTCACTAAGTAAGCATCTTGTGCTGTTACAAGTTTAGTAAATTTAGCTTGCATACCAGGTAAAAATTTATTTCTAGCAAAAGAATTAGACATAACTGCTCTTTCTACTCCAGCTTTCTCTTTACTCATTATGAAATTGTACCAAGCAGATAAATCTCTTGCTTCATTTGCTGTTGTAGCATCTTTTGCAATAGCCCCAATTACATTTATAAAAATTGCATGCATATTTGTATAGTATCCAATGGCTTTAGCTCCACCAATTGAAAAGCTATCTACACTTTTTCTTATATTATTTATTTTCTTCAATTGACTTAATGCATTTTTTAAATACATATTTGCTTCAGCGTTTAAATATTGTGTACCTATATTATTTAATGTTAATATTGCGATATCTAGTTTTTTATCTGTAAGCAATCTTTGTTTTGGAAGTTTAGTGATAAATTTTTTACCTTTACTACCAATAAAACCAGCAGTTGCTCCTCTCTCTTTTTGTGTTTCATGAACTAGATTAGTTAACGCTGCTGCTAGGACTATATTTTGTTTTATATTTTCATCTGAAATTCTTAAATTTTCAATTATAAAGTTTTCAGTTTTTTTCAATAGCCCTAGTTTTTTAGTAATAGTATCAAACCAATATTGTGATTCTATTCCAAAGCCACCTACTTCTCCTGAAGATAAAATGATATTCCTCATTCTATCAACTTCTTTTATTGAACTATTATTCATAACTTTTTTTGTATATTCTTTTGCATCTTTTGAAGCATATCCATTAAAATTTGAAAGATAAGCTTTTTGTGAATTAATTAAACTAGTAAACTTACCTCTTGAACCATCTTTAAAGTGATCAACTGCTGTAATATTTGTACCAATAGCTCTTTCTATACCTGCATTTTCTTTAGCAAGTAAAAAATTTAAGTATGCGATAATTTGTTTAGTAGCACTAGGAGATTTAGAGAAATTTGATATTTTAACAATTGTAGTTAAAAACTTAGCATTCATATTTGTATAAAATGAGATTGCCTCATCATTACGAATATTTAAACTATCAATCTTTATTCTGATATTTTTTATTTTTTTAGTATCGGCAATAGCTAAACTTATAGCTTTGTAAGTAACTTCATCTATATCTTGAATTTGTATTTCTTCTAAAAGTTTATCTATGCTTACTAATTCTTTATTTGTAGCAATTCTTTGATTTACTAGAGCATCTTTAAAATGCTTTCCCTTACTACCTAAGAAACCAACAGTCATACCACGCTCTTTTTGAGTTTGATGTAGTAGGTGTGAGATTGAACTTAAAAGCTTTGTACTACTTTGTATATCTTTTAAATCATCTAACTTTTTATTTGACATTTGAACAATTACACCAGCTAATGATAGTATTACTGTAACTATTATAACTGCTTGAATAATTAACTTAGACTTTATTGATACCTTCAAAAACATAACTATACCTCTTTTAATAATGAATTATTTTATAAAGTATATCTAATTTTACTTTAAAGTATTAGACAAACTGTATAACTATTTATATATATGTAAATTTAAACTCATCTTTCACAAAATCAACTTTAACACTACCACCATCTTTTAACTTACCAAACAATACCTCATCAGTTAATGGTTCTTTTATCTTAGCAGTAATAACTCTTTGAAGTGGTCTAGCACCCATTTTACTGTCATATCCAAGTGTTACTAACTCTTTTTTTGCTTTTGCTGTTAAAGTTATTTTTATATCTTTGTCTTTTAAATTAAGATTTAAATCCTTAATAAATTTTGTCACTACTTTTAAAACAATCTTTTCATCTAATTGATTAAATTTAACTACAGCATCTAATCTATTTCTAAATTCAGGAGCAAAAAACTTATTTACTGCTTTATCTGTATTTAAAGTATCATTTTTAGCAAATCCCATAACATTACCTTCAGTAGCACCAAGGTTTGAAGTCATTATCAATATAACATTATTAAATGTAGCAACTGCTCCATTGTTGTCTGTTAAAGTTGCATTGTCCATAACTTGTAATAATAAACTCATCAAATCAGGATGTGCTTTTTCAATCTCATCAAGTAACAATACGGTATATGGATGTTTTCTAATAGCTTCTGTAAGCAAACCACCCTTATCAAATCCAACATATCCAGCAGGAGCTCCAATAAGCCTACTTACCGTATGTGCTTCTCCGTATTCAGACATATCAAATCTTTCAAAATTTACCCCAATAACCTTAGCTAACTGCTGAGCAACTTCTGTTTTTCCAACCCCAGTAGCTCCTGTAAAAAGAAAACTTCCTATAGGTTTATTTTGTTCTCCCATTCCTGCGCGATTTATTTTAATCGCTTTTGAAATAGTTGCAATTGCTTCATCTTGACCAAATACTTTTGCTTTCAAATTCTTTTCAAGAGTTTGAAGAAGTGTAAGGTCTGATTTTGTAGCTGTTTTAGTTGGTATCTGAGCCATTTTAGAGATAGTAGCTTCAACATCTTCAAGAGTAACTTTTAAGTCTTTTTTTCTTTGTTTGCCTTTGAACTTTTTACTAGCACCCACTTCATCCATAACATCAATTGCACTATCTGGTAAAAATCTATCATTGATAAACTTTTTTGATAACTCAACACAAAGTCTTATTGTCCCATCTTCATATTCTAAATTGTGGTACTTTTCATAAACAGATTTTAGTCCATCAAGTATTTTAACAGCATCATCAATACTTGGCTCCAAAACATCTACTTTAGCAAATCTTCTACTAAATGCCTTATCTTTTGTAAAGTCATTTCTGTACTCTTCATATGTTGTTGCACCGATACATTTTAATTGTCCCGAACTTAAATATGGTTTTAATATATTTGAAGCATCCATTGAACTATTTCCAACACTTCCTGCACCTACAATTGAATGTATCTCATCTATAAATAAAATTGCATCTTTATCTTTTACAACATCTTTTATGACAGATTTTAGTTTCTTTTCAAAATCTCCACGATACTTTGTACCTGCAATCATAGAACCCATATCAAGCATATATATTTTTGCATCTTGTAACTCTTTTGGTACATTTTTAGCTACGATTTCAAGTGCTAATGCTTCAGCAATAGCAGTCTTCCCTACTCCAGTTTCACCTAGTAAAATAGGATTGTTTTTCTTTCGTCGTCCTAGTATCTCAATAATTCTTTTTATCTCTTTTGTACGACCAATTACTGGGTCTATTTTACCATCTCTAGCTTGACCAACCAACTCTACACTATTTTGAGCTAGAGCTGATTCACCTTTTTTCTTTTTATATAAGTTTTCTTCAAGTTCATCATCCAATTCATCAGAATTTTCATCATTTTGATTATGACTAATCTCTTCAAGAATATCTACCCTTTCTAGTCCCCAAGTTTTTAAGATATAAGTACTATATGCTTTCTCATCTTTCAAAACAGAGACAAACATATCTTCAACATTTGCACTCTCTTTTCCTGACATTTGTAGTCTTGCTATCATCTCTTCAATCATATTTGTCACTGTTATCGTTTCTATTGGGTCATTGTTTAATTCTTCATTTGGAAACTTAGGTGTATTATTTGAAATATATGTTTTTAAATCCTTTTGAACCTCTTCAATATTGATATTTAAATCATCAAGTAAAGTGAAGATATTTTCATTTTGTATTAGATATAAAAAGATATGTTCTTGTGTAATATATTCATGATTGTTAGCTTTCGCAAAACTAATAGACTGGGCAAAAACTTTTTGTAATTCTACGCTTATCATCTATTCTTCTTCCAAAATTGCTTTTAATGGGTATTTTGCTTTTTTTGCGCTAAATCTAACCTGTGCTACTTTTGTACTTGCTATCTCGTGACTATAAATACCACAAACAGCTTTGCCATTAGTATGTACATCTAGTGTAATTTGAGAAGCTTCTTCTAGTGATTTTCTAAAAACTTTTGTTAATATCTCTATAACAAATTCCATAGTTGAATAGTCATCATTTAACAATAATACTTTATATTTTTTTGGTTCTTCTATCTCTAGTTCTGAATCTAGTTCATATTCTATTTGATTTGGCAATTGTTACCCTTCTATTTTGAAAGTTTTAAGGCATCTCAAAAGAGATACCTTGAATTTTTAAGATTATTCTACTTCTGCATCGATGATATCATCATCATCTTTTTTCTTTTTCTTAGGCTCTTCTGTTCCACAGCTTCCATCTGCACAACCACCTTGAGCTTTTTTCATCTCAGCTTCCATAAGTTTAGCACTTGCTTCACTTAAAGTTTTTAAAGATTCTTCAATTTGTTCTTTTGTAGCATCATCATTTTTAAGAAGTTCTTCTAAAGATGCTGCTGCATCAACGATAGCTTTCTCTTCATCTTCAGATACAACTGCATCATCTTTATTATCTTCTAAAGCTTTCTTGATTTGGTGAAGCATAGATTCAGCTTGATTTTTAGTTTCAACTATCTCTTTCTTCTTATTATCAGCTTCTTTATTTGCTTCTGCTTCTTGAATCATTTTTTCAATTTCATCATCACTTAATCCAGATGAACCAGAGATAGTAATCTTATTTTCTTT
>CAYUNC010000084.1:0-5846 GCA_964445915.1 uncultured Arcobacter sp. | reverse complement strand
AAGATTAAACATAAAGTTTTCAATAAGATGAAACAGTTACCAAATAACTTAGATTTTTTATCTAAGTTTGATAAGATAACTGACCAATTACCAAAGTTTTATGACTTAATTATTTATGTTGATTGTGCCAACCAAAGTCGTGTAGCAATTGACTTTGATAAAGATATAAAAATAATAAATATCGACCATCATAAATCTAATGATAATTTTGGTATAATCAATATTGTTAATGAACATAAGTCAAGTACAGCAGAAGTTGTTTATAAGTTCTTTCTAGAAAACAATCTTCACATATCAAAGCAAACAGCCCAGTGTCTTTATACCGGAGTTTATGATGATAGTTTAAAATTTAGTACTCCTAGATGTGATGATAGTACTTTTGATGTTGCGAACAATCTTGTGAAACTTGGAGCAAATCCAAGCCAGATAGCTACTTCTTTAAATAGACGAGATAGTTTAGCTAAGTATAGATTGTTACCTAAGATTCTAGAAAGTTTAGAACTTCATCTTGAAGGAAGAGTAGCAACTATTTATGTTTTACCTCAATGGTTAGAACAAACTGGTGCTAAATATAGCGAATGTGAAGTGGCAACTGATATGATTTTAAATATTGCTATAGTTGATATAGCAATATTCTTTAGAGAAAGCAATGGTAAGACTAGAGTTTCTATAAGAAGTAAAAATGATGTTGATGTAACTTTTATAGCAGAACAATTTAATGGTGGTGGTCATAAAATGGCTGCTGGTTGTAGTTGTGAAACTCAAGATGTACTTGAAGCAAAAGATATGATAATAAACTATATTAAGGATAACATTTAAATGCGTGGTCAATATATAAAGAAAAAAACAAGTTTTGTGAAATATTTTATTATATTAATTATCATAGCAACTTTTAGTGCTGGTGGTTTTATTATGCTTTCACCTCAATTTGAACAAAATAAGCCAATTATTACTATAAAAGATAATTTTTACTGGAATTTAAAAGATAAATTAACTTTAGAATTAAGTGATGAAAGTGGTATAAAATACTATAAAGTTACTTATAATGATGGTCAAAAGAGTGTAGAATTAAATCATGAAATACTATCAGGAAAACATAACTATATCACACTAGATATAAAGCCACCAAAATTTGATATATTTTATAAAGGTGAAGATGTATCTTTAGATATTGAAGTTGTTGATAATAGTAAGTGGGATTATCTAAATGGAAATAAAGCTACAAAAAGGGTAAAGATATACCTTGATATTAAAAAACCAACAACTTCTATTGTAAACAATTCAAGATACATTAGACGAGGTGGTAGTGCTATTGTTATTGTTAAAGTTGAAGATAAGAATTTAGAAGATGCTTATATATTATTTAACAACAAAATTAAATTTAAACTAATTCCATTTTATAAAGAAAACTATTTTGTATCATTAATAGCTTGGGACATCAATCTTGAAAACTTTCAAAAAGTACAATTAGTAGCTTTTGATAAAGCAAATAATAAAACTATTACAAAAGTACCTTTATACACACAAAAATTAAAATCTAAGAATGACACTATTAATATAAGTGCAAACTTTATTGAAAGTGTAAGTAGTAGTGTTTTAGAACAAAGTGGTGAAGCAATTCCAATGGAATTACCAAAGAGATTTATAGAACAAAATAAAATCCTAAGAGAAAAAAATGTAAATTTTCTAAGAGAATACACAATGAAATATATGGATATGTCACAAGTTGATAGTTTTGAGCACAAGCCATTTAGAAGGTTAAGAGGTTCAAAAACAGCAGCAGGATTTGCTGAAAGAAGATCATATATTTATGATGGTATGAAAATAGATGAAGCTTGGCATTTAGGAATGGATTGGGCAAGTGTAAGAAAAGCTTCTATTATAGCCTCAAATACTGGTAAAGTTATTTTCAATGAATACTTAGGAATTTATGGAAATACTATAATTATTGACCATAAGATGGGGCTTTCTTCACTTTATGCACATACAAGTAGTACTTCTGTTGATGTTTCAAGTATGGTAGAGGCAAAACAAAAAATAGCAAATACTGGTTCAAGTGGAGCAGTTATGGGTGACCATTTGCATTTTGGTATTTTAATACAAGGTATTGAAGTTAATCCTTTAGAGTGGATGGATAAAAACTGGATAAAAGTTAATATCATAAAAACAATCAATGAAGCAAAAACATATATTGATAAAAAATAAGAACAGATGAAACAAAGAACAATAGCAAAATCAGTAGAAATAGTTGGAGTAGGATTACATAAAGGTGTGCCTGTTAAAATGATTTTAGAGCCTTTAGGTGCTGATGCTGGTATAGTTTTTTATAGAAGTGATGAAGCTGTAAGTATCCCTTTAAGTCCTGAATATGTAATAGATACAAAGATGGCAACGGTTATTGGAAAAGATGATGTAATTGTATCTACTATTGAACATCTTTTATCTGCTGTTTATGCTTACGGTATTGACAATCTTAGAGTTGTACTTGACAATGACGAAGTACCTATTTTAGATGGTAGTAGTAGTGGATTTTGTATGTTACTTGATGAAGTTGGTATCAAAGAACTTGATGCTACAAAAAAAGCTATTATTATTAAAAAAGAGGTTGAAGTAAAAGTTGATGGTAAGTATGTAAAACTTAAGCCTTCAAATCATATTATTTATGATTTTTCAATACTTTTTGACCACCCTGCTATTGGTGGACAACATTATAAACTTGATTATTCTATTGAAGAATATAAAGAAAATATAAGTCGTGCTAGAACATTTGGATTTTTACATGAAGTTCAATACTTACAAAGTATTGGATTAGCTCAAGGTGGTAGTTTAGATAATGCTATTGTTTTAGATGACCAAAAGATTATCAATCCTGATGGATTAAGATATGATGATGAGTTTGTAAAACACAAAATACTTGATGCAATAGGAGATATGTCACTTCTAGGGCATACTATGATAGGCGAATATAGAGCACACGCAGGAAGTCATCATCTAAATCATCTACTTACAAAAAAGCTATTAGAAGACCCTGCAAATTATGAGATTGTAGATTTAGAATTGGCAAAAGATGAGGCAAAAGCTATGCAATTAGCTTATGCTAGGGCATAAAGGTTACTTTTGACAAGAGTTTTAGTAATTGCAATAGCAAAGCCTATTCTAGTGGGAATTTATAAGGACGACACTTTAATTGAAACTATTTCAAAAGAGGGAATGACAAGTGATGTTTTACCAACAATCTTTGAAAAGCTATTGGAACAATATAATATAGATGAAATTTTATATGTAAATGGTCCAGGAAGTTTTATGGCAATAAAAGTTAGTTATATTTTCCTAAAAACACTTTGTATTCTTGAAGATATAAATCTAAAAGCAACAAAAGGTTTTGCTTTTAATAAAAATAGTCCTATTAAAGCATTGGGGAAAAAGTATTTTTTTAATGACAAAGATGATAATATAATAATAGATTTTTTACAAGAAGAAGATATAATTCAAGAATTTACATTGCCAAATACTTTAAATATGAAGATGTTTAGTGAAGATAGTTTACCTTCATACAATCTTCCAGCAGTAAATTAAAAAGAAGAGGAGAATAGATGTTAGTTAGTGTACCAGCAACAAGTGCCAACTTAGGTCCTGGATTTGATAGTTTAGGATTAGCTATAAATATAAGAAACCATGTTAAAATTACAACTTCAAAGTTTCATAGTGTATCACTAAAAGGTGAAGGGGCTAAAAATCCAAAACTAAAAGATAACAATATGTTTATTACTATTTTTAACGATTTTCATAAAAACATAAGTAGTTCTCAACAACAATATAGATTTGAATTCCAAAATGAAATACCGATGTCAAGAGGGCTAGGTAGTAGTAGTGCTGTAATTATTAGTGCTATTGCATCTGCTTATGCAATAGAAGGTATAGAGTTGTCAAAACAAAAGCTACTAAACTTAGCTTTACAATATGAGTCACATCCAGATAATATTTGTCCAGCAGTTATGGGTGGTTTTACAGTTGCAACTGTAAATGACAATGAAGTGAATTTTATAAAAAAAGAGATACCATCATCACTTAAAGCTGTTGTAGTTATACCAAATCGCCCTATTTCAACTCATCATTCAAGAAAAGCATTACCATATAAATATGGAAAAGATGATACTATTTTTAATATTTCACATAGTTCACTTTTAACAGCTGCATTTATGAGTGAAAATTGGGATATGTTAAAAGATGCCTCAAAAGATAGAATACATCAGTATTATCGTATGAAACAAATGCCAGAACTTTTCTCAGTACAAAAACTAGCTTTACGAAATGGTGCTTTAATGAGTACACTTTCTGGTTCAGGTTCAACTTTTTTTAGTCTTGTATATGAAAAAGATGCGAAGCAACTTGTAAGTAAGTTAAGAGAAAACTTTAAACATTTTAAGATTTTCAGTTGTGATTTTGATAATCTTGGTGTACAAGTAGAGTTTTAAGTTAGTTTTGGATAAAATGATTGACTAATTTAAACAAACCTATAAGAACTTGTATAGCTTGTAGAGAGAGAATTGAACAAAATAAATTGATTAGACTTCAGTGTATAGATAAAAACTTAGCCTCATTTAACAATAGTGGTAGAAGTTTTTATTTATGCGATGATTGTTTAAATAACCAAAAAAAGTGTGAGAAAGCACTGTATAGACAATGTAGAAATAAAGATAATTATTTCGAACAGCTTAAGGAGATAGTGAAGAATGGAAGATAAAGTAAGAGTATTTGAAATAGCAGAAGAATCAGGGGCAACAAGTGCTGAAGTTATAACTAAAGCTTCAGACTTAGGAATAGCATTAAAGTCTGTTCAAAGTTCTGTTTCAACTGATGAAGCTGAAGAGATCGCAAATTATATTATGACTGGTAAGAGTAAGCTTTTAAAGAAAAAAGCACCTGCTAAGAAAGCTGTAAAAAAAGTTGCTATTGAAGAAGATACTCAAGAAGAGCCTAAAGCAAAAGAAGAAATAAAAACTGAAGAAGTAAAAGAAGAAAAACCTAAAGCAAAAGCTAAGCCTGCTGCTAAAAAAGAGGTTGTTAAAGTTGCTAAACCTGCTGGTCTTAGAAAAGTAGTTGCCAAAGAACCTGAAGTTGTTAAAGAAGAAGTTAAAGCAGTTGAAGAACCTAAAGTTGAAGAAAAGAAAGAGACAAAAGAAACTGTAGTAGTTAAAACTGAGACAGCTAAAGAAGATGCAGCTCCTAAGACTGAAGAGGTAAAACCTAAATCATCTACAGAGTTAGTTGGAAATAGTCCTGATGGTGAAAAAGTTGTTCTTAAAAAACGAGGATTAACAATCGTTAAAAAGAAGAAACCAGCTATTAGTCACCCTACTTCATATGCAAGTGAAGCAAATACTAAAAAACAACAAATGAAATCTATGAGTGAACTTTTTGGTAAATCTCCTGAACTAAAAGAAACTTATACATCAAGACCTAAAAAGAATACTAAAAAATCTCCTGCAAGATCACATGAACATGGTAAAGTATTAAATGTAAATAATAGTAATTCTGATTTTAAAGAGAGTGATGAATCTATTTTAGGTGATGAGATTATGCTTCACGATATGAACTTAATGGAAACATCAAAGTTCTTACAAGAACCACCAAAGAAAAAACCAACTGAACAAAATAGACACCGACCAAGTGCATTTGGTAATAGACCAAGAGGACTTAAAAGAGGTGGAAAACGAAAGAAATATGTTAAACCTATTGAAGTTGAAGATATAACAGAAGTTACAATTCCTGAACAATGTAGAGTTTATGAATTTGCTGAAAAAATTGGTAAAACTGCTGGTGATGTAATTGGTAAATTATTTATG
>CAYUNC010000083.1:0-5919 GCA_964445915.1 uncultured Arcobacter sp. | reverse complement strand
CACCGAGTTAATGTACTGAAATTCAGTATTACTCACAGTGCCGTTTGCTATTTTACTGGCGTCAATAGCTGCATTAGTATTAATTTTTGCATTAGTGATACCATCATCTTTAACTCTAAGTTTATCTGATATATATTCTATAGTAATATCATCTACATGTGTAGAAAGATCTATACTAATAGAATCTAACTGATCTTGTATATTACCAGTTAAACCATTTAAATAATCAAACTCTGTATTAGATACTACACCAGAACTTATTTTACTGGCGTCAATAGCTGCATTAGTATTAATTTTTGCATTAGTGATACCATCATCCTTAACTCTAAGTTCACTATTAATATTATATTCTATGGTAACATTATCTACTAAGGATCCACTTGTAGCAATACTATCAATTTTATCTTGCAAGTATGCAGCGGAGGCAGCTAAATTTTCTGATATTTCATCTAATTGATCTTGTACATTACTTGTCACCGAGTTAATGTACTGAAATTCAGTATTACTCACAGTGCCGTTTGCTATTTTACTGGCGTCAATAGCTGCATTAGTATTAATTTTTGCATTAGTGATACCATCATCTTTGACAGCTAATCTATTAATACTATCATATTCTATAGTAACATCATCTACACTAACTTTTGATGAATATGATGTGCTTGTTCTAATAATAAACTGAACCATGTCATCAAACCATGAATAATCACCTTTTACCCTTCCGTATTCGACAGCAGCTGCTATCATAGTAACAACTGATTCAGTAGTACCCATTTCCTTAGGGTAAATATAATGAGGAGCATGACTCCATGAATCTTCATTATCATAATGAGCATATGGTATTCTATCAGAATTAAGAACATTCGGTTTAGTATTACCTTTGTTATTAAGAATCCATGACGCCAGTGTATCAAAATGTGTTACATCATCAGCTACAGAAACAAAATCATAATTGCCATATCCTGAATATCTCCCCGCAACTACCATACCAAATATTTTTAGTATTTTTGAGTTACCGTGTGCTTGAGATCTTCCTTCACCGGTATATCCTGTAGTAGAATCAAATCTATTGATTCTAAGATCATCAAGAAAATTTCTTATCCAAGTAGCACAGCGAGAATCTCCAGTTGACCAGTAGTAATAAATCAATCCTTCTGTTACTGCAGCAATTATATATGGATTATATTCTCCGTAACTTATTACACCAGCTTCAAAATCAGTTGGAACCAAATATCCACTTGGTGTTTCTGTATCTATAATAATATAATGTTCAAACCAGTCAATCCAATTATCCAAGTAATCTTTTATATTAGAATCGTTAGTGAAATAATAATATTCAGCTGCTTTCCAAAAAGACCAGTATTGACCGTATCCATAACCTAACTCCGGATAATCATCCCACCAGCAAAAACGATTAAAATTTTCAGATCCTAGTAACGGAATACATTCAAGATGGTTTAGTGTATGAATTGGAATTACAGGTCCTTTTTTACCACCATAAGTTGAATAATATTCATTTTGTGCATCATTTATAAATTCTATGTAAGTATCTAAAACTTCATTATCATTACATACATATGGTGCTAAAGGACATGTGTAATGAACAAGAGCGGGACCTCTCCAATAACCTATACCAAAATCATATTCTGAACATCCAAATGTAGGCACATAAGGATAATCATTTTCTACTTCAATATCAAAATAAATATTACTTATATAAAAAGCTTGTTCAGATATACCTTGTTGTTCTGTATAAAACTGACATAAAAGTAAATTTTCTTTTAAATTTTCATAACTCTTATGACTGCCGAATTTAATATCAGTTAGATAAATTTCACCGTCATTTGGACTATCTGCATATTTCCACTGAATCCAGGTTATAGGAAGGTTTGCTAATACTGGACTTGGATCAAAAAGAAGAAATGGTATAGTATATCTGTGCCAATCCTCTTTTTGATCATCAGCTTTTAAAGTATAAGTATAAGTAGTACCGTCTTGATGAACCTGAATTTCAATATCTTTTAATTCAGTTACATTTTGTTTCATCAAGAAATTTAAATTATATTCTGAACTACTTTCAGCTGATGGTGGAGGTGCATTATTGCCTACACCCCATAAAAAATAATCTCCACCAGAATCAGTCCAAGATATTTTCTTATGAGTATAAAATATCTCATTTTCATAAGTTAATATTTCATCAACATCTTTAGTATCTTCAATGGTAGGAGATACATCTCCACTAGACCACCAAGTTGTATTATAAACACGATCACCGTCATGAATTATATTTTCTTTTTTCCATAGATTACATAAATCTACATTTATGCTAGTCCAATCAACGATCCAGTCAGGTACATTGTGAATAAAAATATAATCATTATTAATAAATCTATCAGCATCGGAATGTTTAGCATTATTAACCTGAAAAGATACTCTTAATCCTTGGTCAGTTCCTTTGAAACTAAAGGAGAATCTACTTAAACTAGAATATGGATCTTGTGTTACATCTTCTATTCTTAAATAATATCCATACCAAGCAGAATCATCAGAATTTGGAAGGTCTACTTTAAAAGCTAAACATCTTTTACTGTCAACAGTTTCTATACCAAAATTAGTAAATGGTTCTTGCTGACCAAGTGAACTGTTTATATAAATACCAGCTTGTCCTTGGTTCCATTTTTTTCTGTTAAAATTATCAAGAACCAGAGATCCAGATCTTGGTGTTAAATATTCTTTAAATGAACTCCAAATTAGATTCCTCAGTGCTGAATAATCATTTCCGTTATCTTGACCAGCACGCCATAGACTTGTGATAAATTCATGAAATTTATCAGTTGCATTATAAATAGCGTAAGTATCATCTGTATTCCATTTTTGTACAGTTGGATAGTTGTTTAATCCATCATATTGCTTAGAAGTACCATCTATGTAAATATAGTATACTTGTACTGTATCACCAGGATCTTCTGTTAATATAATGTCAGTGTAGTTATTATAGTTTATAAATGAGCTATAGTAATTAGTTGGTGATGTTCCACCAAAAGGTTCTGCCCAGAATCCATCCCAATCAAAAGCAGCATTACTTAACCAAACTCCTCTGACTAACTGTACATTTCCACCTCCTAATAATGGAGATTCTATTCTAACTTTGTATACACCACCATCAAAAAAGACAGTAAGTGGATCGTGATCATAATTTCCAGCTACTGTTTTAGTTAAATTACATCCACCAGAATTATCGAAAGTCCAATTAAACTTCCAATTCCAGTTCCATTCAGCACTGTAAACCTTAGTTGCAGTTTTATATTTTACAATACCATCTTCTACAACTAAATAGTCACCAGAATTTGATTGATCTAACTGTCCAATTCCAAGTCTATTTTGAACTAAAACACTACCGCTATTAGTGTTGTATATATCATCGCCGGATGCTTCCCATAAACCTGCAACTGCTGCTGTTTCTATGGTTTTATAACTTACTTTATAAGTTTTACCAGCTTGAGCTTCATTGAATTCTATATATTTTTCATCTGTATTAACATAATAACAACCAGGAAAAGGAGGTGATATTTTAGTTTTTCTTAAGTACCTTACATTAACATCGCCAACTATATAAATATTACTTGACTCAGACAAGTAAACAATATAAGGACTTGAACTCGGAACTGTTATGTTTATTTCATACTTATTCATCGTATATACCGTTAAAACTCCGATATAAATATTAAAGAGAGAATGATAATTATTTTTTTACTGAAATATAATTAATACCACATTATGATCCTTTGCTTTTACTGAAAATACAACTTCTCATAAAATTTTATTATTAAATAGTAATACCATTGACGACATCTTTAATGCGATACTTCGCTCTCACTAAAGTGAGACAGCTTCTTGTAAACATCTGCAAGCTACAGGCACCATCTAATTGAGGGTTCCTTGAGTTGTGCGGAATATGATAGAGCACAAAATAGCTGCTCTTTTTTATATAAATACATTAAATTTACTTATTACTATTTATACGATATACTTAAATATTAAAAGGAGAGATCAATTTATGGGACTATGTGTAAATTGTAAAAAATTTTTTCCGCCGCAATTTATGACTAAAAAAGATTTATGTATTTTTTGCTTCAGAAATACTAACGAAATATATTACGGACCTTTAAAATCAAAAAAGTGTACAAGAGATGAAATAGTTAAAGAGTACGACATTTTTATTAAAAAATTAAAAGAATCACCTTCTGTATCAGAAATTCTTAATAAAGATATTTTAGACAATGAGGTGTTAAAAATTGAACCTGAAAAAAAAGAAAGTTAATATTGTAAAACCACCAAAAAAGATTCAAATAAAAACTCATATAGCTGATACTGCAGGATGCGGCCATATTAGAATGATAATACCTTCAATGTTATTGAATCAATATCGACATAATGGATTTCAATTTTATTCTGAGTACTCAAGCTATTTTATTACTTCAAATCCAATTCATTATAAAAATTTTACTTATACTGTAATTCAACGAGCTGTAGGTGCTACATTAGAGAGAATAAAAATATTTAAAGATAAAATTCAGAATATTGTAAAAGTTCCTATATTTTATGAAATTGATGACAACTTGGTCAGTGATATTCCAGAATGGAATTTTGCTAGTGATTATTATAAAATACATAGGGAGTCAGTTGAGAATATATTAAGATTAGTTGATGGTATTTCAGTATCCACAAATAAATTAAAAAATTTATATACTAAATATAATAATAATATTGTAATAAATAAAAATCACTTGTGTAAATTCATGTGGCCTGAGACAATTCCTAGAATAAAAGAAACAAATAAACCAAAAATAGTGTATCCGTGTAGTCAAAATCATTTTTCAAATAAACCAAATATAAAAGGTGGTGATATAGGAAATGTTTTAATGAATTTTATAAAGAAAACTACTGATAAATATGAGTGGATTTTTATTGGTGGATTACCAATGGAAATGAAATGTTTAGTTTTAGAGGGCAAAATAAAAAATTTACCATGGCAAACAATATGGAATTACCCTAAATTTTTGTGTTCTCAAAATGCTGATATTGGTATTGCACCTTTAAGCCAATGTGAATTCAACGCATGTAAAAGTGACATAAAAGTCTTGGAGTTCACAGCAGCAGGTATACCTGGTGTTTATACTGATATAGAACCTTATAAATATACTAATCTTAAATCTAAGAATGAAGAAGAATTTATCTTTAATATAGAAAAACTAGCAGACGATCCAGATTTGAGATTAAGTACATGGAAAGCTGATTATGAAAAAATAAAGGATTATTTATTTTGGGAAGATAACAATAATCTTTTCAAATATGTAAACAACTTTTTATCATTAGTAAATTTAAAATTAGAAGGAGAATGAATTTATGAAAAGAAGAGTGGCGTTAGATGTATGGCGTTATATTAATGATTATAATAGTGAGTATCTACCCAAAAAATTTTCGTATTTCTTAGCTAAAAATAAAAAAGCACTTAAAAATGAAATTGATGCTTTGCAAGAAGCAGTTAAAACATCACCAGAATGGCTTGAATATGAACAAAAAAGAATTCAAATTTTAGTTAAATATGCCGAAAAAGACAATAATGGCGAGCCGATTATAAGAAATAATCAATATATTCTTAATCGTGAACTAATATTTGAAGCAACACAAGAAATAAATGATCTGGTCTCTGAATATAAGGATGTATTAGATCAAAGAGAAAAAGAAGAAACTGAGCTAAGAAAATTGCTAGAAGAAGAAGTAGAAATTCCTGGTTGTGCAAAAATTGAAGTTGAATTTTTACCTGAAAAACTAAAACCAGAATTTGTTGAGTTATTATTAGAAGCTGATTTAATAGAAGATTAAAAAATACTCTTGTCAACCATCCATGGCTAAAGTTAA
>CAYUNC010000082.1:0-5977 GCA_964445915.1 uncultured Arcobacter sp. | reverse complement strand
TTGTGGAAGCGGGACAACACTTGTTGCAGCAGAGGGCTTACGGGTAAGGCGCTTGAAAAATAAGAAGGAGTTTTACATTGCTCCTTCTCGTCGCTGGATTGGTATTGATCTATCACGATTTTCAATTCACCTATCTCGAAAACGGTTGATAGAAATTCAGAGAACAATTTTTACCAATGGAAATACTTATCGCCCTTTTGATGTTTATAACCTGGGTCGATATGAGCGCCAGTGGTGGCAGATGGACCGTCTTAAAGGGGCGGACGGCGAGCACCGACGTATTGTTCTGCAATTTTATAAGGCAGCCTCGTTGGAACATCCGCCCAATCCCCTGCTGCATGGCAAAAAACACGGAGCTTACATCTATGTGGATCAGATTGACAGTATCTTTTCCTGTGAGAAGTTACAGGCCACGGTAGCGGCGGTTCGGGCTGCAGGAGGTCAGGAACTGCACTGCCTGGCTTGGGAATTTGAAATGGAGTTGGCCGCCAAGAAGCAGGCCATGGAAGCTGAAACTGGCATCACCATCAACCTGAAATACATCCCCAGAGAGATTATGGAACCCAATTGCAACAAGGTCCAGTTTTTCGAGATCGGCTTTCTGGAGGCCCTCGCTGTGAAGAAGGGTAAGAAAGTAGAGGTGGAACTGGTACGTTTTACTCCATCTCTGCCAGAAGCCCTGGAGGCGGAGATGATCGCCTTAAGGGAACGGGCGATGAGATCGCCGTTTGACTTTATAGACTTCTGGGCAGTGGACTTCGAGTATACCGACGGTAAACCTTTTGAACATCACTGGCAGAATTTCCGCACTCATAGAGATCGTTCTCTCAAAATTCGGACCGATGCAGCTTGGAAGTATGAGCTTAAGGGCAGGCACCAGATTTGTGTTAAGGTGATCGACGTCTTTGGAATGGATACTACTACGGTGATTACGGTGGAGATTTGAACAATAGATTGTTTTTTGTTTACTACATACAAATTTATAGTATAATGTAAATAAAAAAGAGAAAAATGTATAAAATATCTAAATAACTAATTGAGATAAGATTTTTTTTAAAAAAACATTAAATTCATAAAAAAAGGAGATAAAAAAATGTTCCCATCAGATTTAGAATTATATCAAACAGAAGTATTACGTGAATCGTATAGTGAAGTACGGAGAAATCTTAATAATCTTCATGAATTAAAAAAGTTTTTACTTAATAATGATCTTCTGTATAAGGGTCGTGAAAAAATTTTCATAGAAATTGAAAATGATATAGAATCTCTTCTTATAAAAGATCCAAAAGAACCTATAAAAGAATTGGAGAATGCAGCATTAAAAGCTGCTGTTCAAATAATTCGATATGTTGGTTCTGACGCAGAAAATGAATACTTAGCAGCTTTAGAGATGATCAAAGAAATTGTTAAAGAAACTGAAAAAAGAGTTTTAAATATAGATATAGATAAAGACAAGTGTCTTAATTGTAGTAAGAAAACATCATGTTGTTGCAACAATTGTGAAATTTTAACAAAAGGAGAAAAATAATATGTCAATAAGGGAAGTATTTGAAAAAGAAGATTTTATTGATGAAAAAGACATTGATATGGTTTTTGAGGGTTTAGCAATGTCATATCAAGATATAGGAATAAAAATTGGAAAAGAGGAGGGAAAACCTCCGCTAACCAAACAACTTGTAGCTCAAACAGCTAAAAGAGCTATGACAAAATTTTTTGAAGAATTGAAAAAAGAGGCACCAGAAGCGCCAGCTTATAAATTGATAAGGTTAATGGCAGAAATGCTTAAAATTGATGCTGGTGAATATAAGGAATTCTTTGACTTACTACCAAGTAAAGTGCAAAGAGAAGTTATTGATTCTTTAGAAAAGTAATTTTTAAATTTCTAAATGTCTTGCTGGTATTCAATATCAGCAAGACAGCACTAACTACATCTCTAATAGAAAGGAGGGATGTCGTTTTACTTTTGGTGTTCATACCAAAGTTTTTACGACATATATATGAAAATTCCAGATGATTTTGTTTTAATTTTTAAGGCTGTTTGTGGTTCCAGACTTTATGGAACTAATACTTCTGAATCTGATTATGATATCAGAGGAGTTTTTATTCCATCCACCGATTATATTTTCGGTTTAAAAAAAGTTGAACAACTTGAAGATAATAAAAATGGTAATGACAATGTATGTTATGAAATAAGAAAATTCGTTAAGTTAGCTGCTGATTGTAACCCTAATATTATAGAGTTATTATTTATTAATCCAGATAATGTTAACTGCTTAAAATTCACTGATATATGGAGCGAAATTTATAATAATTCACATTTATTTGTTTCAAAAAAAGCTAGATGGACTTTTTATGGATATGTTAATTCTCAACTAAAAAGAATTGAACACCATAGAAATTGGTTACTTAATCCACCAACTAAAAAACCTGTTCGTTCTGATTTTGGACTTCCAGATAAAGAATTAATTTCTTCTGGACAGATTAAATGTTTCAACTTAATTTTAAGTGAATACTTAAAAAAGATTTTAAACCCTTTTAAAAATCAAATAGAAGAATTGGAAAAATACTATGATATGCCAAAAGTTGTTCAAAACATTGATGATAAATACCTTCATGCTATTTCAACTGTTATAGATGCTTCTGATAATTTTATTGAAGCAGTGTATAAGGAAAAAGCATATAATTCTGCTCTAAAATATTGGAATCAGTATATTAATTGGCAAAAAAATAGAAATCCAATTAGAGCAGAGTTAGAAAAAAAATATGGTTATGATTGTAAACATGCTAGTAATTTGGTTAGGTTAGTATATGAAGCTGAAGAGCTGCTAATGAATGGATATATCACTTTTCCCCGTCCAGAAGCTGACCTTCTAGTTGATATTCGAAATGGTTTGTGGAGTTATAATGAGCTTATTGATTTTTCAGAAAAGATTTATGAAAAATTTAATATTTTATATGAAAAATCTCCATTGCCACACAAACCAAATTTTGAAAAAATTAACAAAATGTTGTTAAGTATATTATTTAATAAAATAAAGTAATTTTAGAAGATCTGGGTGTAGCTCAGTTTGGTAGAGTACCTGCTTTGGAGACAGGGAGTCGTTGGTTCAAATCCAACCACCCAGACCAATTTTTTGGTATACATGTTTAATTAAGTAATAGGGTTATATCATAACACTTATCCAAACTATAATAATAGACACAAACACAAGGGACGTATATACTCACTGTCCGGCTTGTAAGTTTCAGTCTTATTGTAACATAGTTGGTTAAGTAATTATGAATAACCAGATAAAATTCCTGCTTTGTAGATCATCAAGCATCGTATCCTGTATCTTACAGGTTATGCGTAGACGTCGGGACACCAGCCAAGGGACCTTCAATCAGAAGACACCACTTGTAGCTTGCAGATGTTTGCAAGAAACCGCATCATTTCAGTGAGAGCGGAGTGTCACACACATGGATCATCTTATGGTGATCAATCAGCGATTTATAGTCAACAAGTTTTTAACTCAAATGAAAATGCGTATGGAGCGATTTTTCAAATTACAGACAACCAAAAAACACAAACAAGTTATATGTCAACATGTACTAATACTGATTGTTCGTATTCTAGAACAGAAACAAAAGAATTAAGAGCAGTTGTGTTTAAAAGTAAAACAGGTGTCAACGGTATGGTAAGTAATGTTGAAATGCATTCAAAATCTGGTAGTTGCGGTAAATATCAAAATACACAACAAGGTCAAAGTGTTAAACAAGTTCAATATACTACATATCCAAATGGCGGCGGAGGAATACAATACTATAGTGGATGGCAAAATAGCAGTGCTCATTAATTTTTCGGAATTAAAATATTAGTTTTAGAATTTTAAACGGATATAGTAAAAATACTATATCCGTTTTTTATTTATGTTATTTACAATAATGTTAAATAATATATAATAATTGAAGGAGGATTTTATGGGATCTGTAAAGTGTTTAGAATGTGGTAAAATTTTAATATCCAGAAGTAGACATGATTTTGTTCAATGTGATTGTCCTAATCAAACTTTCGTTGATGGAGGTGATAATTATATAAGAGTTGGTGGGATTGATTTATCTAAAATAGAAGTTTTATCAGATACAAATACAAATATTGTGAAGACTAATAAAATATCAGGTTTTTTTGGTAAATACCGCTTTTTAAGTAACTTTTTTCAATCAAAAATAAAGTTTAATGGTAAAACTTATAAAACAGCTGAACATTTATATCAATCACTCAAAGCTACAAACGAGATAGATGCAGAAAAGATAAGAAAATCACCGTCACCATCTGAAGCTAAAAAAATTAGTAGATCAATAAAAATTCGAGATAACTGGGATAGCATAAAAGTAGGAATTATGTTTATGGTGATTAAATTGAAATTTGAGCAAAATAAAGAACTTGCTCTAAAATTATTAAACACAAAAAATATTTATTTAGAAGAAACAAATAATTGGAATGATACATTTTGGGGTGTTACTTCAAGTGGAGGTTATAATATATTAGGAAATTTACTAATGATACTGAGAAAAATGTTAGGAGGTAAAAATGAAACTGGCAATTAATAGAGCAGCATTACTTAATCAAGATGTGACTAATTGGGATGTATCTGATGTAACTGATATGAGTTACGTATTTCATGGTGTGTTTAATTTTAATCAAGACATAAGCAACTGGGATGTGTCTAATGTAACTGATATGAATAACATGTTTCGTTACGCAACTTCATTTAATCAGGATATTGGTAATTGGGATGTGTCCAAAGTAGTCGATATGAGCTGGATGTTTTGTAATACAGCTTCATTTAATCAGGATATTGGTAAATGGGATGTGTCCAAAGTAGTCGATATGAGCTGGATGTTTTGTAATACAGCTTTATTTAATCAGGATATTGGTGGGTGGAATGTGTCTAATGTAACTAATATGAGTTGGATGTTTTATTATGCGAAATCATTTAATCAGGATATTGGTAGGTGGAATGTGTCTAATGTAACTAATATGAGTTGGATGTTTTATTATGCGAAATCATTTAATCAGGATATTGGTAGGTGGAATGTGTCTAATGTAATTAATATGAGTGTTATGTTTCGAGATGCGATAACATTCAATCAAGACATAAGCAACTGGAATGTGTCTAATGTAACTGATATGAATAACATGTTTTATAATGCGATATCATTTGATCAAAATATAGGTAACTGGAACATATCAAATGTAACCTATATGGATGATATGTTTAAGAATGTTACCCTAAGTACAGCAAATTATGATGCATTACTAATAGGGTGGGCAGCACAATCAGTTAAACCAGGTGTGAATTTTCATGCTGGTAACAGTAAGTATACACCTGGTGGTGCTGCAGAGGCAGCTAGGAATATATTAACAGGACCACCTAATAATTGGACTATAACAGATGGTGGTCCTGCATAAGAAGAGAAAATCAGCTATATTTAGAAAAATATTAGGAGTAACCTGATAATTAATAGAGCAGTATTACTTAATCAAGATGTAACTGATTAATGTAACTGATATATGTATTTTATGATGCGTAATGTTTTAATCAAGACATAGGAGAATAGAATGTGTCTAATTGTAACTAACATGAGTGGTATGTTTTGTGATGCGATATCATTCAACCAAGATATAGGTAACTGGGATGTGTCTAATATAACTAATATGAGTGGTATGTTTTGTGATGCAATATTGTTCAACAAAGATATTGGTAGTTGGGATGTGTCTAATGTAACTAATATGAATGATATGTTTTGTGATGCAAGATCATTCAACCAAGATATTGGTAGTTGGGATGTGTCTAATGTAGTTGATATGGGCTGGATGTTCTGTAATGCAAATTCGTTTAACCAATATATAGGTAGATGGAATGTGTCAAAAGTAATCAATATGGACGGTATGTTTTGTAATGCAACCTCGTTCAACCAAGATATTGGTAGTTGG
>CAYUNC010000081.1:0-5990 GCA_964445915.1 uncultured Arcobacter sp. | reverse complement strand
ATTTCCAACAACAGTTTTACCAGTTTTTGGAGATAATTTCATAGCTATTACACCAGACCCAGCTCTATTTGTAAGTCTATAGGCTTCAACTTCAGTTCTTTTACCAACACCATTTTCACTTACTGTTAATAATTCTTGCTCTTCGTTTTCAATCACATCAGCATCAACAACATAATCACCATCATGCTTAAATTTAATACCTCTTACACCTCTTGTTGTTCTACCTTGAAGTTTAACACCAGAAGTTTTAAGTTTATATTTTGGTACTTGATTTCCATTTTCATCTAATTCAGTTATATCATTATCATTTTCATCTTTTAAAACAATTCTATTACCAGCTTCATCTAGCATCTCAACTTGTTTCCATAAATCAAATCTAATAACTTGCCCAAGTGCAGAGAATATCATCAGGTATTTTGAATCACTATTTGCAATTGCAGCTGTTACAATCTCATCATCATCATCAAGAACAATAGCTCTTACACCATTTGATCTGATATTTGAGAAGTCACTTAATGCTGTTCTTTTAACAACACCATTTTTAGTAAAGAATGCCATAGATTTTGTTTCATCAAAATCAGTAGTAGGTATTATTGCCATAATTTTCTCATCAGCTTTTAAATTGATAAGATTTACAACAGCTTTACCTTTTGCAGTTCTTCCAGCTTCAGGAATTCTATAAACTTTTAACCAGTAAAGTTGTCCAAAGTTTGTAACAAATAATAATGTATCGTGAGTATTAGATACAAAGAATCTTTCGATAAAGTCATCATCGTGAGTAGTAACAGCAATTTTACCTTTACCACCTCTTCGTTGCTTCTCGTAAGATTTAATTGGAACTCTTTTTACATAACCATTATGAGTAATAGTAACTACCATTGGCTCATTTGGAATTAAATCTTCCATATCGATATCATCATAGCTATCTTCAATTTCAGTTCTTCTATCTTCACCATATTTATCTTTAGATTCTACAAGCTCTTCTTTGATGATTTCATTTAATCTATCTTCTGATTTTAAGATTAATTCTAAGTAAGCAATTAATTCCATAAGTTCAGCTAATTCAGCTTCTAGTTTTTCTCTTTGAAGACCAGTAAGTCTTCCTAATCTCATATCTAAAATAGCTTTTGCTTGAATTTCAGAAAGTGAAAATGCAGCTTGAAGTTTTTCACTAGCTTCTTGGTCATTTGCACTTGCTCTGATTATTTTAACTACTTCATCAATATTGTCTAAAGCAATCTTTAAACCTTCAAGTATATGAGCTCTAGATTGTGCTTTTTCTAAATCAAAAATTGTTCTTCTAATAATTACAGTTTTTCTGTGATTTAAAAAGATATTTAATACTTCATTTAATCTAAATATTTTTGGTTCTTTATTTTGAACTGCTAACATAATCGTACCAAATGTAATCTCTAGTTGAGTTTGTTTATAAAGGTTATTCATAACAATCTCAGCCATAGCATCTTTTTTAAGTTCAATTACAACTCTCATACCATCTCTATCAGATTCATCTCTAATAATAGCGATACCTTCAATACTTTTATCTCTAGCTAAATCAGCAATAGCTTCTACAACTCTAGATTTATTTACTTGGTAAGGTAATTCATCAAGAACAATAATCTCTTTATTACCTTTAGTTTCAATATGATGTTTTGATCTAACTTTAACTCGACCACGACCAGTAGTATAAGCATCAACGATACCTTTTCTACCAAAAATAGTACCACCAGTTGGAAAATCAGGACCAGTAATAAATGCCATTAAATCTTCAGGAGTAGAAGTTGGATTGTCAACCATATGTAACAATGCATTAAATACTTCCGTAGGATTGTGTGGTGGGATTTTAGTCGCCATACCAACAGCAATACCTTCACTACCATTTATAAGTAATGCAGGGATTTTTGTAGGCATAACTGATGGTTCTTTCATAGTATCATCGTAGTTTGGCGTATAATTTACAGTATCTTTATCAATATCTTTTAAAATATCTTCACTGATTTTAGTCATTCTTGACTCTGTATATCTCATAGCAGCTGCACTATCACCATCAACAGAACCGAAGTTTCCTTGACCATCAACTAGAGGCATTCTCATAGAAAATGGTTGTGCCATTCTTACAAGTGCATCATAAACTGAATTATCACCATGTGGATGGTACTTACCAATAACATCACCAACAATACGAGCTGATTTTTTATAACCCGCTTTACTGCTTAGATTTAAATCGTGCATAGCATATAAAATTCTTCTATGTACTGGCTTCAATCCATCTCTAGCATCTGGTAATGCACGACCTATTATAACACTCATTGAGTAATCTAAATAAGAAGCCTTAACCGAGTCTTCTATCTTAATATCTACTATATCTTGTGATTCAAAAAGATTTTCCATATATCTTTATTACCTTTCTTATTTTGCTTATAAAATTGATTAATTATATCTAAAATCTACTTAATCTTATTTAAAAATGTATTATACTTAATATGTATAACACTTAAACAAAATTTAACAAATAGTTTTAGGTAATTTTTCCTCTAATACTTCTACTAAATCTTTATCTAATTCATCAATTTTTGGTAAAACAATATTTGCTTTTAGATATAAAAATCCCTTTTCTTTTGTCTTTCTATTTAAAGCACCCAAATCTTTTACTCTAAACTTTTGATTTTGTTTTGTATCTTGTGGTACTTTTAGATTTAGAGTTTTATGTAAAGTTGGTATCTCTACTTTATCTCCAAATAATGCCTGGTATAGTGAAATATCAAAACTTTTTATTAAGTCATCTCCATCTCTTTCATAATCATCACTCTCCCCTACTTTTAAAGTAATAATTAAATCTCCTCTAGGAAAACCTTGTGCTTGTTTCCCTTTACCTTTTGCTCTTATCTTTTGACCATGTGCAATACCTTCTGGTATTTTAATATCAAAGCTTTCATTATTCATAGAGATATTTTTTGTACCACCTAAAATAGAAATATCAAAATCAATATTTAAATTAGCTTGAATATCTAAGTCAGGTTCAGAGAAACCTCCACCAAAACCTTGACCTCCAAAGCCACCTCCACCTTGTCCACCAAACATTTGACTTAAAATATCATTTATATCTACTCCTGCACCCTGTCCTCTTGAAAAGTCGTGGAAGTTTTGACCACCAAACATATCATCTCCATGCATATCGTATTGTGATTTTTTATTTTCATCACTTAATACTTCATAAGCACCATTAATCTCTTTAAATTTTTCTTCTGCTTGTGGTGATTTATTTATATCTGGATGATATTTTTTTGCTAGTGTTCTGTATGCTTTTTTTATCTCTGCTGCTGTTGCATTTTCACTTACTTCTAATGTCTCATATAAACTTTTTGCCATATTTCTAATATCCTATTATATTTTTTAATATATTATTATAGCCTATTTATTAGCACTTGTCAATGTTGAGTGCTAGAATAAAAATAAATATTTCTACTCAAATAAAGTAATATAAACAAAATAAATGATATAATTATATTAATATATGAAAGAAGATTACTATACATGCCTATGACTAAATTTATCCAAGATGAACTATACAGTACTTTTGAAACTTTAAGACATCACAATAACACTACTAATATTATTGAAGAACTTGACAAAGATGAATTTATATCTATAAAGCACGATATTTTATATTTATCACAGCTTTTCAGTTTTTTATGTGATACATTTGAAAATAAGATAATACAAAAGATGTTTATAGATATTGTATCATTAAGTAATTTTATAGATATACTTGGCAGCAATAAACAACTTAAAATATATTATGATAAATACTTAAAATTAAATCCTACAAAAACAAATAGTTTTGATAAGTTTTCTAGTCATTTTCAAGATGAATTAAAAATAAATAAAGACAAAATAATACTAATCTTAAATACTAAACTATATTATTTTGATATTTTAATATGGCAAAGTGCATTAAGCTCTATTAAAATCATAAAATACTTATCAGTATTTGGATTGAGATCAGTTAAGCATACAAAACAATTTATTAAATTAAATAAACTAAACAATCCTGATAGTATAAATAATAAACTACAAATAAAATACAATATTCAAAATCAGAATTTATATATAGAATATAGTGAGATAGAGATTGTATATTTATCATCTTTAAAACAAGATGACGATGAGTATGAAGTGGATACAAATCTTGCAAAACTTTTAGATGTAAAAGATAAAATAGATCTATTTAAAGGTATGGAAGATGAGGATATAAAAGGTATTGTAAAAGATGTGCATTTTATATATTTTAATGCAAATGAGATTATTATTGCACAGGATGCTTCAGATGAAACAGTATATTTTATACTAGAGGGAAGTTGTCGTGTAAATGTTGGAAATAAAGGTGTAGGAAGTATTAAAAAGCATCAAATATTTGGAGAGTTTGCAGGTATTACAAAAAATAAACGAACAGCAACAATAAGAGCAAATCAACCAACAACACTTTTAAGATTTGATTTAGCATTTGATAAGTTTAAAAACAATCCATATTGTTTTGCTTTTTTATATAAAAATATTACACATGAACTAATCCACAAAATTACATCTGTAAATAATAAACAATATTAACTTAATATAAAAATTCTACTTCAAATCCTCTATCAAAACCATCTAAATCTTTATAAAATTCAACTTTTTTAGTATTAAAAGTATCTAGAACTACTGTCAAACTCTTTTGCTGGTCATATCCCATTTCACACAATAAAAACTTAATTTTATTTGCATTTGTGTCTAAAATAATTCTTTTTAATAACTCATCCCCAATATTACCACCAAATAGTGCATTAGATGGCTCATACTTAACATTTGATGGTAACTTATAGTTATTTGCTATGTATGGTGGATTTGAGATACACATATCAAACTCTTTGATATTTATCTCTTCAAAAATATCACTTTTTATAAAAGTAATTTTATCTTCAACTTTATGCTTAATAGCATTTTGTTTTGCTAAGTCTAATGCCTTTTGATTTATATCAACTGCAACTATTTGTATATCATCAACTAATAAAGCCAACATAACACTTACAATTCCACTACCAACACCAACTTCAATAACTTTTGGGCTTGATAGCTTTTCTAAAATAACTTGTGCTTTTTCAACTAAAATCTCAGTTTCTGGTCTAGGTATCAATACACCATCTTCAACTATAAAAGTTTCCCCATAAAAACTAGCTTTACTTGTGATATATTCAATAGGATAGTTTGTTGCTCTTTTTTCTACTAAAGCTTTAAGTTGTCTGCTAACTTTTTCATCACATATCTTATCATAATTTATATGTAACCAAATTACATTTTTTTGTAAGATATGCAACAGTAAAATTTCAACTTCTTTTTGCGGTATATGCGTAGTATTCTTTAAAAGACGCGAGTACTCTTTAACTATTTGCTTATAACTATTATCCAAAAAAACTACTAAAACTTTTTAAATGGAACTTTTTTATTAGTATTATAACTATCTTTACTAGTTACAGTAAAAAATTTCATACTTTCTGTAAGATGATTTGACTTATCAGACATTGATTCAGCACTACCTGCAAGCTCTTCTGATGCTGTTGCATTTTGTCCTGTAAGCTTGTCTATTTCAACTATTGAATGATGTATTAGCTTTATCTCATTATTTTGTTTAGTAGCAAGACTTGAAATATTATCAACAAGTTTAGTTGTTTTTTCCATATTTGGAATAATATCACTCATTAACTTTCCAGCTTTTGTTGATTCATCAAGTGTAATACCTATAATACTTGTAATATCATTTGCAATCTCTTGAGACCTTTTTGCTAGTTTTCTAACCTCTACTGCAACAACTGCGAAACCTTTTCCATGTTCCCCTGCTCTTGCTGCTTCAATTGCTGCATTTAGTGCTAAAAGATTTGTTTGATATGCGATATCTTCTATTAGTGCTGTTTTTGTTGATACATCTTTTACAACATCTAAAGTTTTATCAACTG
>CAYUNC010000080.1:0-6114 GCA_964445915.1 uncultured Arcobacter sp. | reverse complement strand
GGTTTAAATAAATTTTTAGAGTCAAAAAATCAGAGAGAACTTTTTACAACAGAAGATATGACTTTGTTGGAAAAGTACTTTAAATTAGAGACATTTGAAAGAGGTAGTTATCTTTATGAAGAAAACAAACCTTTTGAAAGACTTTTTATATTGCTTAGTGGTGAAGTTGATACATTAAGATTAGTTGATGGAAAAGAAAAATATATTGTTCGAAGATATGAAGATGATATTGTAAATGAAGGGATAGTTTTTGAAAATATAGGTCTTCATACTACAACTGGTATCGCAGCTATTAAAACTGTTGCTCTTATACTTGATAAGACTGGTCTAGAAAAGGTATTGTTAAACAAAGACTTAGCTCTAAAATTTTATAAAGTGATTGCATTTTCAGCATTTAGTAAAAAAAGAGAGATAGAGCAAAAAGGTACAATTTATAGAGAGGAGCATCATCCTGTAAAAAAAGGTGAGACATTAAAGATTCCAGTTGAAGCATATTATGGGTCAAATACAGCACTTGCAAAAGAAAACTTTCAAATAACGGGGATTCCAATTTCCCATTTTCCAAAGTTTGTAATGAGCTTTGCAATGATTAAAAAAGCTACAGCGATAACTCATAGAGATTTGGGAGATATGGATCCAAAAATAGCAAATGCGATAATTTTAGCTTGTGAAGAGATTTTGACAAATGATGATGAATCGTACCTAAATCAGCAATTTGTTGTTGATGTTATTCAAGGTGGAGCAGGGACTAGTTCTAATATGAATGCAAATGAAGTTATTGCAAGTAGAGCCAATGAGATTTTAGATAATCAAAGAGGTGGTAAAGAGTTTTGTGATGTGAATAGAGTCGTTGTGGATTCGCATGACCATGTAAATAAAGCTCAATCTACAAATGATACTTATCCAACTGCAATACATCTAACTATCGCAACATCGTACCAATCTCTAACTGAAGCAATTGAAAAACTTGTAGGAACTTTTGAAGATAAAAAAAGAGAGTTTGCAGATGTTATTAAGATGGGGCGAACTCAACTAGAAGATGCTGTTCCTATGACAATGGGGCAAGAGTTTGGAAGTTATGCAACTGCACTTAAGGGTGATATAAATACTTTACATAATGTTGTGCAAAATATCAATGGTATAAATATGGGAGCAACTGCAATAGGAACCGGGGCAAATGCAAGTGAAGAATATACAAAAGCAATTATTGGGAATATCAATAAGGTTGTAGCTCAACATGTAAAGTATGATTTAAAGTTTGAACAAACTCCTGACTTAATACAAGGTACTTGGGATGCAAGTGCTTATGTTCATTTCTCAGGGATTTTAAAACTTGTAGCAACAAAACTATCTAAGATATCAAATGATTTAAGACTTTTAAATAGTGGACCAATAGGTGGATTTGGAGATATTACACTTCCAGCAGTTCAGCCAGGAAGTTCAATTATGCCAGGGAAAGTAAATCCTGTTATTCCAGAAGTTGTAAATCAAGTTTGTTTTCAAGTTATAGGAAATGATTTAACAGTAACAATGGCAGCAGAAGCAGGGCAACTTCAACTAAATGCTTTTGAACCAGTTATGGCTTTTAATATCTTTCAATCATTGGATATGCTTGTAAATGCAGTTAATACTTTAGCTGAACATATTCCATTAATAGAGGCAAATAGAGAAAGATGTAAGGCTGTAGTCGAAAGTAGTCCAGGACTTGCAACTTTTCTAAATCCTATTATTGGATATGAGAATGCAGTTGATGTTGCAAGGGAAGTTCTTGAAACAAAAAGAAGTGTAAAAGATATCGTTAAACAGAGAAAATTAATGAGTGAAGAGGAATGGGACAAGCTTATGGAGATTGAGAATTTAACTACACCAAATAAGTAATAAGTTCTAATATACCACTATGATTTTACATTTAGATTTAGATTGCTTTTTTGCTGCTGCTCATAGGATTGATAATCCACAATTAAACAATATACCAATAGCAGTTGGTGGACGAAGTAATTTATCTATTTTTGATACTAAAAAACAAAAAAGAGAATTGTCTAAGATTGAGGGTGCTTTTACGAGCTCTATACTAAGTACAAATGATAATATGTCATTTGAAGAGTACTTTATAGACCCTGATGGGAAAGTTAGGGGTATAATCACAACATCTTCTTATGAAGCACGAGCATTTGGAGTTAAGACTGCTATGCCTGTTGCTGAAGCATTAAGATGGTGTCCAACTCTTACAGTTTTGCCACCTAATTATCCACATTATCATGAACTTTCTCATAAGTTAAAAAAACTACTTGAAAAAGAAATACCATCTATTGAACAGTTTAGTATTGATGAATTTTTTGGAGATGTTTCTGGTTGGATTGATGATGAGGATATAGTAGAATTTGCTCAAAACTTGAAGCAACAAATATATGATGAACTAAAACTACCAATCTCAATAGGGATAGCAAAAACAAAATGGATAGCTAAGTTAGCAACAAATGATGCTAAGCCAAATGGTGTTAAGTTAATAGAGCCATCTTTTGTGGATGAATATATACATAGTAAGCCAGTAGGTGAGTTTTGTGGAATAGGGAAGGGGTATCAAGAAAAGCTTACAACTAGAGGTATAAAAACACTTGGGCAAGTTAAAGAGAAAAAAGAGTTATTTTATTCTTGGGGTAAGTTTGGAATACAATTGTATAATCGCATCATTGGGGAAGATACAGAACAAATATCTATTAGTAAAGATAAAAATAAATCTATAGGATTAGGTCGTACATTTGACCCTGAGTTCAATCGTGATGAGATAAAAAGAAGAATCACTATACTTTGTAGGCATCTATCATTTTTAGCATATAAAGGTAATCACAATCCAATGACATTTTCTTTAAAGATAAAGTATCAATATGGAGACAAAGCAAAAGATTATATAAATAATAACAGAACATTTACAGAACAACATCTAAAGCAAGATATGATTAATATATTTGATAAGATAGACAATCACCCCTCACACGCAGTGGTTCAAGTAAATATAACACTATCAAATTTTCAAGAAGATAAAGCAGTGACTATGGACTTGTTTACATTAGAAGAAGATAGTAAACAATCAAAACTAACAGATTCTATGCAAAAGCTAAGAGATAAGTTTGGAATTGATATTATTAAAAGTGGTGGAGAGTTGTAATTTACTAGCTTAAATGTTGCCGAATAGCATCATAAACTACTACAGATACTGCATTTGCGATATTTAAACTTCTTGCGTCATTTGCCATAGGTATATTTATGCAAGTTTCTTTATTGTTATCAAGTAGTTGTTCTGGCAATCCTGCATCTTCTCTTCCAAAATAAAAATAATCATTGTCTTGGTATTTTGGTTCAAAATAATATTTAGTAGTTTTAGTTGTAGCAAAAAAATGTCTATTATCTAAAGGATTTTTTGACCAGAAATCTTCTATATTTTCATATTCACGAACATCTAAATGTTCCCAATAATCAAGCCCAGCTCTTTTTACTTCTTTTTGAGTAATCTCACCAAATCCATAAGGTTTGATGAGGTGTAAAACTGCACCTGTAGCATAGGCTAATCTTCCTATTGTTCCTACATTTCCTGGCATTCTAGGTTCTAGTAAAACTATATTTATATTAAGTATGCTTTCCATTATAATACTACTGTTTTATTCCCATAAATAAATACTTTGTCTTTTAACAATAAATTTAAAGCATTTGATAAAACAACTTTTTCAACATTTCGTCCAGCATCTCTCATATTTTGCCAAGAAAAAGTATGATCTACTCTTACAATATCTTGTGCAATAATTGGACCTTCATCTAAATCATCAGTTACCCAATGAGCAGTTGCCCCTATAAGTTTCACACCTCTTTGAAATGCTTGTTTATAAGGATTTGCTCCAATAAATGCAGGTAAAAAAGAGTGATGAATATTTAAAATCTGTTTTGGAAAAGTTTTTACAAAAGAAGGAGTTAAAATTCTCATATATTTTGCTAAAACAATAAGTTCATAGTCAAATTGTTTAATAGTTTCTATAACTTTTTCTTCATGCTCTTCTCTCTCAAGTCCCTCGTGAGAAACACAAACAAAAGGTATATCAAACTTTTCAACTAATCCTTTTAATGTATCATGATTTGCAATAACAGCTTTGATATTTGCATTTAATTCGCCACTATGATGTCGTATTAAAATATCACCTAAACAATGACTCTCTTTAGTTACAAGGATAACTATATCTTTTTTTTCTTTTGGAGATAACTTTACTTGAGCATCAGCAGGTAATATATTTTTAACATCTTCTAACAATTTAGTAGAATCAATATCTCCACTTATAACTGTTCGCATAAAAAACTTATTTACCTCTTTATCTACATATTCAGCATTATTCTCAATATTTAAACCATATTCATAAAGCAACTTTGTAATGTTATAAACTAAACCTTTTTCATCAACTGTATCTATTAATAATCTATATACCATCTATCTATTCCATTCCTTTAATGTTCTTTGTGTTTCTCTTTGCATAGTTTTTCTTTTTAAATCTTCTCTTTTATCGTGAAGTTTCTTACCTTTTGCTATACCTATATTTAGTTTTACCATATTTTTACTGTTAAAATATACCTTTGTAGCAACAATTGTAAATCCATCTTTTGTCACTTGCTCAAAAAGCTTATTTATCTGTTTTCTATGTAACAGTAACTTTCTCTCTCGTGCTTCTTCTGGTCTATAGCTTGCGTGAGTAGTTTCAAGTAAAGAGATGTGCATATTGAATATAAATACTTCATTTTTAATAATTCGTACAAAACTATCTTTAAAGTTCATACGACCAGCACGAATAGATTTTACTTCACTACCCTTAAGCTCAATACCAACTTCAAAAATATCTTCAATAGTATATGTATGAAAAGCTTTCTTGTTTAAGAACTCTTTTGGTTTTTGCTTATTCTTCTCTTTCTTTGCCAACTATTTTCCTTATTATTTACGAATTATATCTAAAATCTATATTTTTAAACAAAAAAAGCTACTACCACTACCACTAAAGTAATAATTGTTTTTTGTAGTTTCAAGTTTTGGTTCACATGCAATAGCAGGTAAATATAAATCATTAGCCTCTTTTGTATTTAGCTTATTTAAAATATCTATACTTTTCATACTCATTAAAACTGTTGCTTCATCTTTTGATATTTCACAATAATAATTTTTTCTAAATTCACGAAATATATTTCCAGTATCACATTTTATACCAGAAGTTATAACTTCAATATCCAAACTTTCCTCATCAAACTTTTCAACTATCTCTCCGATACCTGTAACATTTGCACTATCATATTCATAAATAAAAAAAGGTACATCAGCACCAATTTGTTCTCCTATTTTAGATAGTTCATCTTTTGATAAACCTAAATTACAAATCTCATTTACCATAATTATAAATGTAGCACAGTTGCTACTTCCTCCACCAAGTCCAGCAAATTCAGGAATAGTTTTTTTTACTAATACCCTATAATTCCCGAATAAAGTTTCGACATCCTTAAACAGTTTGGATAACAATCTATATGCTTTGAAAATTGTGTTTTGTTCTAATGTACAACCAAAATCACCCTCTAAAGTAAAAGTATCAAACTTGCCTTTTTCAAATTCAACTGTATCATAAAGGTTTTTTACCCTTACAAATCTAGAAACTAATTCATGGTAATTATCTCTTTTACCTGCCATCTTTAAAAAGATATTTACTTTAGCATAAGATTTTTTTATCATCAGTCAATCTCCTCTAATATGATTTTATTTAAAACATATTTTACAATCATATCTTCAATCTTTATAACAGCAAAAAAAGTATCAAAAGGTATTAAATAATGTCCATCTTCTTTATTCTCAAAATATTCCAGTTGTAATTTTTTACCCAAATCAAACCATTCTCTTGACCCTGAATAATTATTAATAGGTAAATCAAGATACTCAAGTGGATTTAAAGCCTTTTCATTATCAAAGCTAAACTTACCCTCATTTAATCGTTCTAAGTAGCTAAGTGTTCCTACAGTGTCAAGTTTATCAAGTAAAATCTGAGCCATACTTCTTATATAACTTCCCTCACTTACAGTTATATCAAAAGATATAAAAGG
>CAYUNC010000079.1:0-6322 GCA_964445915.1 uncultured Arcobacter sp. | reverse complement strand
ATTTTCATTTTTTTTCCTTTGCGAGTTTTCTAATAGAAAAGTTTAAAGCGTCATCGTCGCACACTTCTATACATCTTCCACAATTTGTACATTCTCCGTCTAAAACTTGTATTGATTCTTTGTTTACCATAAAAAGTACTTGACTTTCAGGACAAACAACCTTACACTTCATACAGTTTGTACAATTCTCTTCGTTATGATCAACTCTTATAAGTGAAAGCTTTCCAGCTACACTATAAAATCCTCCAAGAGGACATAAGTGACCACACCAACCATTTTTCAATATAAATAGATCAAAAAGAAAGATTATAAGCATTGCTGCCCAACCTAAACCTAAACCAAATATAATAGCTCTATGAGTTATTGATATTGGTGATATAAATTCAAATGCTGTTACACCTAAAATATATGATAAAATTAAACTAAGACCTAGTATCCAGTATCTTAAATTTCTACTTGCTGGTTGTTTCTTTTGAATTTCATTAAATCCAACTTTTTCTCTTAAATAATTTGCTGCATCTGTAATAATATTTACAGGACACACCCAACTACAAAAAACTCTACCACCAACTAAACCATAAAATACTGTAATTATTAACGCACCTATTATTAAATTTGTAGTTATAACTGCACCTGCTGCAAACATTTGTAATGCTGCATAAGGGTCACTTAATGGTACTGTATTTAATAACAATGATGAACTAAGATTTCCTTGGATTATAAAATCCCAACCCCAATAATTTCCACCAACATAAAGTAGCATAACACCTACTTGTACAATTCTTCTCATAATAAGAAATCTATAATGTTTAAATAAACTATTCATTAATATAAATCTCCCACATCATTTAAAGAATCCATAGCAGATTTTTCACTTAACTTTGTAGTAGTTTTAATCTCTTTGGCATTTACTAATCTTTTTTCATCTTCTTTATCCCAACCTTTAACATAAAAATCACCAACACTACCAAGTGCAACTTCTCTAGGAAGCACAATAATAGCAGGATCTTTTGTAACACAGGCTCTTTCACAAAGTCCACAACCTGTACAAATGTCACTGTTAACTACTGGCATTAAAAATGCATGTTTTCCAGTTCGTTCATTTTTCTCATATTTTAAAAATATCGCTTCATCCAATAAAGGACAAGCTCTATAACAAGCATCACATTGAATTCCCCAAAATGCTATACAGTTCTTATCGTCAACTATAGCTACACCCATGGTAGACTTGTTAATATCAAGTTCTCCATTAGTAGTTACACTTGGCTCATCCAAAGCACCTGTAGGACATACAGGTACACAAGGAATATCAGGACACATATAACAAGGAATGTCTCGTGGCTCAAAGTAAGGAGTTCCTAAAGGTTTATTGCTTCCAGGTTTTGCTAAAACTAAAGTATCAAAAGGACAAGCTTCAACACACATACCACATTTGATACATGTTGCTAAAAAATCTTCCTCTTTAATAGCTCCAGGTGGTCGTAAGATTAACTTATTTGCCGTTACTTCGTCAACATAAGCGCTCCATACTAAACCACCTAAGGCTACTAATCCAGTAGCTCTAGCCGTTCCTAAAATAAACTTTCTTCGTTCACTTACCATAATTTATCTTCTCTCTTTGTTCGTTTATGAGGATTAAAGTTGCTCAAGACAACTCACCCCCTTATTTATACTGCGTAAATTTTAACTGCACACTTTTTGAAGTCAGTCTGTTTAGACTGAGGACAAGTAGCGTCAAGACATACTTTATTAATGAATACTTTCTCATCAAACCAAGGAACAAATACAAGTCCTTTTGAAGGTCTGTTTCTTCCACGAGTTTCAACTCTAGCTTTAACTTTACCTCTTCTTGATTCAACCCATGCTAATGCACCTTGTTTAACACCATATTTCTTAGCGTCTTCAGGGTGCATATAACATAATGCTTCTGGAACAGCTCTATAAAGTTCAGGAACTCTCATAGTCATTGTACCTGAATGCCAGTGCTCAAGAACTCTACCTGTACATAACCATACTGGCCAATCTTTTGTAGGCATTTCTGGTGGATCCATATATGGTCTTGCAAAGATTTTAGCTTTATTTTTAAGAGCTTTTTTACCTTTTGCACCATCAATACCTAACAAGTTACCTTGTTTAAGTTTCTTAGCTAATGGACCATAGAATGCATGTGAGTTACCAGTTTTCTTAGTAGCTTTTGCTGCATATGGATCGTATTTAGCATTAAATCTCCATTGAGTTTCTTTACCATCAACAACTGGCCATTTTAATCCTCTTACTCTATGGTAAGTATCAAAGTCAGCTAAATCGTGAGCATGTCCTCTACCGAAACCTGCATATTCTTCAAATAAATATTTGTGGATATGATAACCATAACCAGCCCATACTTTACCATCAGAACCAACAACATTTCTGCTATCTCCAATAGAATCAGAATCATCATAACCTTTATTGATTGGATCATTCATATCTTTTGGATATTTTTTACCACCTTGCTCAAAAAGGATTTCATACATTGTTGTATTATCATTGTATCCCATTGCTGCAGCAGCTTTTCTTACATCAGAAAGTTTTTTACCACCTCTTAATGTATAAGGTCCCCATAAATCAGCAACTGTAAATCTTTTAGAAAGCTCTACCCATTGCCATGTATCAGACATTGCATCACCTACTGGTAAAACTTGTTGTCTCCAATGTTGAGTTCTTCTTTCAGCATTACCATAAGCTCCCCATTTTTCATAGATCATAGCAGAAGGTAAAATTAAATCAGAAACTTTAGCAGAAATACCTGGGTATCCGTCAGAAGTTACGATGAAGTTATCCATCTCTCTTGCTGCTTTAATCCAGTGAGTAGCAGATGCTGAATCTTGGTAAGGGTTACAAACATTTACCCATGCAAATTTAACAACACCATCTTCGATATCTCTATGAATTTTCATAATATGTTGATTTCCAACTGGATTTAAAGTTCCATTAGGAATACTCCAACCTTTTTCAGTTATCTTTCTATGCTTAGGAGATTTAACCATCATATCTGCTGGTAATCTGTGAGCAAATGTTCCAACTTCTCTAGCAGTACCACAAGCAGAAGGTTGTCCTGTAAGTGAGAATGCACCAGAACCTGGAACAGCTTGTTTATTTAACATAAAGTGAACATTATAAGATAATGTATTTACCCAAGTTCCTCTTGTATGTTGATTCATACCCATTGTCCAGAAAGAAACTACTTTTCTACCTTTTTCAATGTATAAATCAGCAAGAAGCTTCATTTTTCTTCCGAATTCTTTATCAGACTCATCAGGGTTACCTTTAGAAACTGAAGTTACATATTCAAGTGTATAAGGAGCTAAGAACTTTTTATACTCTTCAAATGATATATGCCAATGCTTAAGACCAGCAGGTTTATTAACCATTTTATCACCAGCTTTATAACCATAAGGCTTAAGAGCAGGAGCTTCGTTTTCAGATACAATATGCATATCTTCTTGACTAATAGTTTCTCTTTCAAGAGCAGTATATTTAGCAGCCATTTCTGGATTCTTTTTAAACTCTTTCTTGTTTCTCATACCATAACCCATATTAACAGGAGATGCACAGAAAACCATATGTTTATTAACAAAATCCCAATCAATTGATTCAGGGTTATTATAAACGATTTCTCTAGCGATATAATTCCACATTGCTAAATCTGAGTTTGGTGTGAAGATAATCTCTTCATCAGCTAAATCAGAAGTTCTGTGTCTATATGTAGAAATATTAATTACTTTTACTCTATCTGGATCAGAAAGTTTTCTATCTGTAACTCTTGACCATAAAATAGGGTGCATTTCTGCCATATTTGATCCCCAAGATACAACAGTATCTGTAAGCTCAATATCATCATAACAACCAGAAGGCTCATCAATACCAAAAGTTTGGTAAAAACCAACAACAGCCGAAGCCATACAATGTCTAGCATTTGGATCAATTGCATTTGATCTAAATCCACCTTTCATCATCTTTTGTGCTGCGTAACCTTCCATAACAGTATATTGCCCAGAAGCAAATACAGCTACACCTTCAGGTCCACTATGTTTAAGTGCTTTTCTGATGTTTGTTTCCATCTCATCAAAAGCTCTTTCCCATGAAACTGGTGCAAAGTTACCTTTTTTGTTAAACTTACCATCTGAATCAACTCTCAACAATGGTTGTTTAAGTCTATCAGCTCCATACATAATCTTAGCATTAAAGTAACCTTTAATACAATTAAGACCTCTGTTTACAGGTGCCGCTGGATCCCCTTTAACCGCTACAATTTTTCCATTTTTTGTAGCCATCATAATCCCACAACCAGTACCACAGAATCTACATGCTGCCTTATCCCATCTCCAACCACTCTGTGCTGAATCTGAAGCCGCTTGCATCTCTGCAGGTACACTCATACCTACCGCCGCTGCTGCCGAAGCAGCTGCTGAACTCTTAAGAAAATCTCTTCTTGAAAGTGCCATATTATCTCCTTGTTATTGTGTTATATCTTTAAAGCTTAAAGATAAAGTTTGTATATAAAATACAACTTACTATTATAGAATTATTTGTCTTAATTCTTCTTTATTTAATTTATAATATTAGATAATAAACTTTATATTTATTTAAGATGTTACAAAATAAAACAAATCCTATATTTAATGAAAAATAAAAGAAATTTAGATAAAATTTAGACTATAATTTATGATACTAAGGAAATATAAGATGCATTTAGAAGTTACACCAGAAGTTATAATATCTCAACTTGGATATTCAAGAAATGAACAAACACAAACACAAATAACAAAAATTATTGAAAATACAAAAGGTTTTCATAAGTTTGCAAAACATATTATCAGTTTAAATGATACTTTAAAACATATGAATGCTTTTGTCGCTTTATCAAATAGTAGTAATCATTTTAAGATTAAATGTGGAAATGAAGATGCAACAGAAATTTTAAAAGAATTTCATAATGAAGTTGAACATTTTAGTAAAAAATATCATATTCAATTAGAAAAACTTCCAAATAAAGAAGTTTATTACATAATAGGTACTAACTAAATGAATAAAGCTTTAGTTGCTAATCTTATCGCTTTTTTATTAATAGTTATAGGTATCTTTTTATCAAATGATATAATATTAACTATTGGTTTATTTAGTTTTAGTGGAGCTATTACAAACTCTATTGCTATACATATGTTATTTGAAAAAGTACCTTTTCTTTATGGAAGTGGTGTGATAGAAGATAGATTTGAACAGTTTAAATTATCAATTCATAGTTTAATTATGACTGAGTTTTTTACAAAAGAGAGTTTAGATAAATTCTTTCAAGATGAGATGTCAGGTGGTAAAATAAATTTTGAACCACTTTTAGAAAAGACTGATTTTGCACCAGCTTTTGAAAGTTTAAAAAGTGCTGTTATGGAATCTAGTTTTGGTGGTATGTTAGGTATGTTTGGTGGAGTTCAAGCTTTAGAACCACTGGCTGAACCTTTTGCATTAAAGATGAAAAGTGCTATGAATGAGATAGTACATACTGAAACTTTTCAAGCAACACTACAAGAAACACTTGGAAATGGTGATTTAAGTGATGATGTATTTGATAAGATAAATACTTTAGTAACTGCTAGACTTGATGAATTAACTCCTAAGATGGTTAAAGAGATTATTCAAGAATTAATCAAAGAACATTTAGGTTGGTTAGTTGTTTGGGGTGCTGTATTTGGTGGACTCATTGGTTTTGTTGGAACTTTCTTTTTATAAGTGAAAAAACAAATAAACTCTACTTTATGTTTATATTGGTCAACAAATTTCCCATATAAATGTAGTAGAACTTCATCTAAAGTATATACAGTTACTTTAGGTATTGGTGGAAATATAGGTGATGTTAAAAAAAGATTTAATCAACTTTTTTTAACCTTGAAAAATGATAGTAGATTTTCAATAGTACAAACTACACCACTACTTACAAATCCACCTTTCGGTTATATAAATCAAGATGATTTTTTAAATGGTATTATTGTTGTTAAAACTTCATTACCACCAAAACAACTTTTAAAACAGATGCAAAGATATGAAAATAGATTTGGTAGGACTAGAAGTTTTCAAGATGCTCCAAGAACTTTGGATATAGATATAATATTTATTCAAAAAAATGGTATTAATTTAAAGATAAAAACACCTATTTTAACAGTCCCTCATCCTTTTTGGAAAGAAAGAGATTCTGTAATTATCCCTTTAAACCAGCTCTCATAGCTTCAATTACTTCACTTGTTGCCTTCTCATTAGTAAATAATTCAAAAGCTATAACCCCTTGAAA
>CAYUNC010000078.1:0-6347 GCA_964445915.1 uncultured Arcobacter sp. | reverse complement strand
CTTTGAAAAACCAAATTCTTCAAACTTCTTTGTTCATCTATAGCTTCAAATTCTTTTACATTTTCTAGTCGTTTTATATATTTGAAACTTGGTGCTAGTTTTGCAAATAATTCTATAATAAAATCTTGTGTTAATGATGGTGAGTTTAGGCAGGCTAATACAATACAATCTTTTGATGATATATCTTCTAATCTTTTGATAATCTTATCATAATCTTTTGTAGCCTCAAAGCTCCCTTTTTGGAAAGTTGGTGGGTCTATTATTATAAGGTCATAAGGTGATTCTTTTTTTATTTTTGAGAATGATTTTAGGATATTATGAGGATAAAACTTTATATTTTTTGTTTCTTGATTGTTTAGGTGATGATTGGCACGACCAGTAGTTAATGCACCTTTTGCCATATCAAAGTTTGTTACGCTTGTTGCTCCACCACTTATTGCAAATACACTAAAGGCACAAGTATAAGAGAAAAGATTTAATACTTTTTTATTTTTAGCATTATTTTTTACAAACTCTCTACCTATTTTCATATCAGGAAAATATCCTGTATTTTGGTTTGATAGAAGATTTATTTTTAGTTTTAGATTATTTTCTACAATATATAAATCATCTTCAGGAATACCAGCAATAACTGTAGCTGTAGTCTTAGCTATATATCTTCTTTGTAAAACAATTGTATTGTGTCTTGAAGTTAAGATATATTCTTTTAACATATCTAAAAGTTTTTTTTCAAACTCTATATCAATTTGAGAATAAAAAGCTACAAATAAAATATTATCAATACTATCAATAGTCAGAAATTCTAAATTTTCATATACATTACCCCGTCCATGAAATAGTCTTTTAAATTCTATATTTATATTTTTAGTATTATTTTGTAAGATATTTTTCACTATATTAAGTTTCATTTTGGAATTATAGCTAAAAATAGATATAATAATATATTAAAAAATTATGGAGATAGTATTGAGTTATACAGATATATTTATGCTTGGTTGGAATTTAAATGGATTGATGTTTGTAATCAATTTTGTTATTGCACTTCAAGTAGTTAAAACTGTTGATATAAGCAACTTACGAAAAGAAAGTGAAACATTAAAAACTCTAAAACAAGAGTTTGATAAATTGTTACCACATAGAAAATATGATATTCTTATAACTTATGCTATTCCTTTTACTGCTTTTTTTAGAATCTCTTTTAGAATATTCGAGATGATAATGTTTTTCAATAAAAACAATGGTACAAAGATGTATGACTTTATGGTATATAAATACCAATCAGATATTAATAGAGTTAAAAATAAATAGATGATTAAAGGACTTTTTAAAAAGAAATATACAAAAGAATTCTTTTATAAACTACTAGCAGTTAATCCTTTTGATGAAGCGGAAGTATCAAGAGTTTTAAAAGAAGATATTGATATTAATTTTATTGATAAAAATGGGGCATCATTTTTACATTTTGCTATTAAAATGAAGCTTACAACTTGTGCACTATTTTTAATAGAACAAGGTATAGATATAAATATAGTAAATAGTCATGAAGATACAGCTATTCATATGGCAATAGATAAAGCAAATAGACTAATAACTCAAACATTATTAGAAAAAGACAATATTAAAACTGATATGTTAAAATCCAACAGAACACTACTTCAAGATGCTTTAATACAAGGCAATATAAATATTATAAAGATATTATTAAATAGTAAAATAGATATACATCATACTGATAATAGAGGTCGAAATATCATTTTTGATGCAGTTGCAAATGGAAATATAGAGATAATAAATCTTATTTTAGAAGTTGAAGGTTTAGATTTAAATATTTTAAATAATGAAAAAAATACAATTTTACATGAAAATATTGTTTTACAAGATGATGATTTAGCTCTTTCACTAATAGCAAAAGGTGCCAACCCTACTATCCTTGGTGCATCAGGGCAAAGTTATATATTACATACTTCACTTAAAGGTATTGATACAGATGAAATAATTGATACAACTTATGATAGTTATTTCCAAAACAATATTAATCAAAGCAATACAAGTCAAATCTTTTTAGAGATTATGTCAGCATTTTCAAATTTTCAGAAACTACCTGAAAAGTTAAGAAAGAACTTAATAAAAACAGCAACTAAATTACTTGAAAAAGGGATAGACATTAGTGCTACAGATGAAAAAGGTGAAACAGCACTATTTGATATTGTTAGAAACAATGATATCTTTGCTGCAAAATTTTTGATAGAAGAAGATATTCCAATTAATACAATAAACAATGAGGGAAACAATGTCTTATCTGAAATAGTATATAAAGGTATTGAAGTATCTGAAATGATTTATCTATTGTTAGAAAACAAAGCAGATTTAGGTGTGAAAAATAAAAAGGGTCAATCTATAGTCCAAGTATTTAATGATATTATTTTATATACAAATGGATTTATTGACCAAATTGATAAGGACTTAGAGGTACTTATTAATCCAGAGGGTAAATATATTACATTATTTACTAAAATGATGCTAATAAGCCCTTACAATACAAGTGATATTGTAGTTGATGGTGACCCTTTATTTTTTAATTCTTTTTTATTAGGGGATAATGAATTATTTAACATTTACTATAAAGCAGGAATAAATATAAATGCTCTTGATAAAGAAAGTAATAATATTTTTATTAGATATATCAATCAACTCTCTCATCTACCAGAAATACCAAAAGATTTTAGAGATAATTTAATAACACTAGTTAATAGAAAAGTTAATATAAATATACAAGATAAGGATGGTAAAATGATATTATCAAAACTTATTGCAAAAAATAATATAAAATTATTTAAGCTTTTATTTACAAATGCAACATTTAATTATGCAATGGTAGATAAAAGAGGCTTTAATATTATTCATGATTGCATCTCTACATCAAACATAGATGTTTTAAGGCTAATAGACCAACTAGAGCCATCACTTAAAGATATGGCAGACAATATAGGAATAATACCTATAACATATGCTGCACTTTTTAGAAAGACTGAATTAGTAAGAGAACTTATCAAACTTGGTTCTAACTTTAATAGTAAAAAAGTTATTTCAGATACAGCAAAAAAGAAATTTGCACCTTTACTAGCAAACTTATCAATGATAGAAGGTAATGATAGTAATGAACAACATATTTTTAATGGTTTAGTTGAACAAACTATAAAAGATTTTACTTAATCTTTTTTTAGTATAACTGTTGTTGAAGTATTTTTATTTAAATATTTATTTGCAACCTCTACAATATCTTTAATTTTTAGATTTTCAATAGCTTTTTCATATTCAAATAGTGGCTTTGTATTTCCACGAATTAAATAACTTCCATAAAGATTTGCAACACTTGTACTACTTTCAAGTGAAAATATAAAATCAGATTTTGTATTTATTTTTATTTTATCTAACTCTTCTTGTGTAATATTTCCAGCTTTAATATCTTCAATTACTGCTAAAATTTCTTTCTCAACTGTTGTAGCTTCAACACTTGGATTACAAACTGATAAAAATAAAAATACTCCGGGGTCTTTTAATTCCATATTGTATGCATAAACTGTATTTACAAGTTGTTTTTTATCTATTAGTAGTTCATTTAATCTACTACTTTTTCCAGCACTTAAAAGTTCACTAAGTGCTGATAGAGCAACTTGGTCTTCATGATTAAAATCAGGTATATGATATGTAATAGCTAACATTTGTACTTGAGTATCTTTATGGATTATTACTCTTTTTGCTCCATTTTGAACTGGTTCAACAGTATGTAGTTTTTCTGGAATATCTTTTTTATTTTTAATACTTTTAAAATACTTTTTAGCTTCTTCAAATACTTTATCTTTATCAATATCTCCAGTTATTAGAACTATTGCATTTTTTGGTTGATAATAAGTACTATGAAAATCTTTAATATCATTTATAGTCCAGTTTTTAATATCACTCATAAATCCAATTGGTGTCCAGTGATATGGATGATATGTAAAAGCATTATTAAACAATTTAAAATATAAGTATCCCATAGGAGAGTTATCAGTTCGCCACAATCTTTCTTCAGCAACTACATCTCTTTCTGGTTGAAACTCTTCATCTTTTAAAGTTAAATTTTCCATTAAGTCAGCAAAAAGCTCAAGCGATTTAGCCATATTTTTACTACTTGATTTGATATAATAATGTGTATAATCAAAGCTTGTAGAGGCATTATTTACTCCACCAAAACCTTTTACAATTGTATCAAATTCACCTGCTTTTAGATTTTTTGTTGATTTAAAATTAAGATGTTCAAGCATATGTGCTATTCCACTTTTTCCCATCACTTCATCACGACTTCCAACATCATAAAATATATCTGTCGAGATTACATCTGTACCATTATTTAAAGGTACGGCTACTATTTTTAAACCATTTTCTAAAGTTTCTTCATAATATTTTGGTAGGCTATTTGCCATTAAAGCTCCTGTTGCTAGTGATAGTATTAGTATTAATTTATTTATTTTCATGATGCTATTGTATCTAAAATAAGTTTTAAAACTTACCTAGTTTTTTACCCTGCTTGGCATTGTAGATATAAACTGTAAGAAGTACTACAAAACTCATAAGCACCATAAGCCCACTATAAATATGTGCCTTAGTATAATCCATAATTTCAACCATCTCATAAATAGCAACTGAAACTACTTTTGTCTCTTCAGGGATACTTCCACCAACCATTAAAACTACACCAAACTCACCTACTGTGTGAGCAAATGTAATTATAATAGCAGTCATAATTGCTGGTTTTATATTTGGCAGAGCAACTTTAAAGATTGTTGTTAATTTACTCTTTCCTGCTATATATGAAGCTTCAAGTATATTTTTATTTATACTTTCAAATCCACTTTGCATTGGTTGAACCATAAAAGGTAAACTATAAAAACAACTAGCAACTACTAAACCTGTAAAATTAAATACTAAACTTACATCAAAAAACTCATTAAAAAAACCACCAACTGGTGAATTTTGTGATAATACAACTAAAATATAAAATCCTAAAACAGAAGGTGGTAAAACTATTGGTAAAGCTGTAATTGCTTCAAGTACGGGTTTTATTTTTGATTTTGTTTGTGATAGATACCAAGCTAGTGGTAAACTTATTATAAATAATATGATTGTAGTAAAAGCAGCTAATTTAAAAGATAAAATAAAAGGTGTAAATTCTAAGTCTTGTAGTATTTCAATCATCAATTATCCCATAACTTTATTGTATTTATTAAGTAAATTTTATCTAAAAATACTTAATATAATATGTGATATAATACTCCATGACAAAAATTATAGATTTTAAAAAATATACTTCAATCCATATTGGTGCAAAGCATTCAGTTGAAGTGATAAATAGTGTTGATAAATATTCAAAATATACTATCATAGGTCGTGGAAATAATCTACTTATATCAAACAATCCACCACCTTTGGCAGTTTTAGGGGATGAGTTTGATTATATTATTCAAAAAAACAATAAACTTATAGTAGGTGCTAGTACTTCTAGTGGTAAACTACTTACTTATTGTAAAAAGAATGATATAGCTAACTTTGAATTATTAGCTAAACTTCCAGGTAATATTGGTGGCTTAGTAAAGATGAATGCTGGACTAAAAGAATATGAGATATTTAATCATCTTCATTCTATAAAAACTCCTTATGGGGATATATTAAAAGAAAATATTCCACACTCTTATAGAAAAACCAATATTGATGGTATTATTTTTGAAGTAACTTTTGACATTGAAAAAGGTTTTAATAAAGAAAATCAAAAGATGTTTATAAAAATGAGAGACAATCAACCAATAGACCCAAGTGCAGGAAGTTGTTTCAAAAATCCAAAAGACCATAGTGCTGGTTATCTTGTAGAAAAAGTTGGATTAAAAGGATATTCTATTGGTGGTATGACTTTTAGTTCACAACACGCTAATTTCCTTATAAATATGGGTAATGGTACTTATGATGAAGCTATAAAGTTAATAACTCTTGCCAAACAAAAAGTAAAAGATGAGTTTGATATTGTACTTGAAGAGGAGATTGTGGTTTTATAATATGAAATCTATACTTACAGCACTTCTTTTTTCATCTTTTATATATTTTGAATATTTAAATATATCAAATCCAATTATAAATACTATATTTGCTTTATTTAGTTTTTATTTATTACTTACAATAGATAAAAAAGCTTTATTTTTTAGTGGATTTTATATTAGTGTATTATGGTTTTGGTGGCTTGGATATAGTTTTGTATATTATGAATTAACTTATTTGATACCAGTTGTTATATTTGGTGTAGGTCTTGTTTATGG
>CAYUNC010000077.1:0-6409 GCA_964445915.1 uncultured Arcobacter sp. | reverse complement strand
CTAAAGTTTAAACTCTAACTCTACCTCTTTTGCTTTTTCAATCCCCATCATTGTTAAACCATCTTCAGTAATAAGATTTAAAGTTTTTAATCCTTTTAAATATTGTTTCCCTTGCTTTAAAGAAAATACTCTACTATTCTCCATAGTTTTAATAACATCTTTCAAACTCTCATCATCCTCTTTTTTAAAAATTGCCAATAATAGCACTCTTAATTCAATATTTTCTTCAATATCTAAATCCATTGTAAACTCCTTTTGTAATAAAATCCGATTAATATAAATAAACTACCTAAAATAATAGTAATAAAACTTAATGATATAAAACTTGCCATAAATCCTATAAATAGTGTAGTTAAAACATTTGACATCATAAATACCATCTCATTATATGCTAAAACTCTTCCTAAAAACTTTTTTTCTACTTTATCTTGTAAAAGTGCATAAGTATATGACCAAAGTGTTGTTGTTGCAAGTCCTGTTAAAAATATTCCAAATAATCCTAAGTAAAAATTGTATTGAGTATATGACCATATTATTATCATAACTCCTTGAAATATAAAAAGATAAGTTAATTTTTCTTTTGTTATCCAATTAGTAATAAATAAAGGTCCTATCATCAAAGATAAAGCTCTAGTGGCATTTGTTAGCCCAATAGCTAAAGGAACAGCGAGAATATACTTATATTGATAGTCAGCCAATAAAGTTACTAAAGTATCAAAAGCAGTTAATCCAATAGTTCCATGTAAAAACATTAGTCTTAATAGATGTTTATTTTCTTTAATATAATTTATACCATCTTTGATAGATTTCCATATCTTCTCTTCAACTTTTATATGCTCAAGTGTGATATGAGTTCTTAGCAGGATGATTAGTGCAATAATAAAAAATGCACTATCTATAATAAATGATATTTTTACACCATATAAATTTACAATAATACCACCAAGTGCCATCCCTGCAGTAAAAGTAAATGACCAAATAATAGAATGTAATTCATTTGCTTTTCTTAAAGCTTCTCCACTTAAAAGTTTTGGAAGTAATGTCATCTCTGTAGTAAAAAAGATAGAAGCACCACTCATCCTAATAAATAAGAAAATAAGAAGTAACCATATATCAGATAAACTATTTATTAGTAAAAAACAAAGAGTCATAAGCAATTCAATACTAAGTAGAATAATCATTAATTTTTTTGCTGAAATTCTATCTACTATACTTCCACTAAAAGGGGATAATACAACAGCAGGTATAAAATGCATTGCTGTAACTATTGCTATAAGAAAAGGCTCTGCATTGAATTCTATTAGCATACTATAAATAGCTACATTTGAAAACCAAGCACCAAAATATGCTATAAATTGTATAGCTGACAGTTGTCTTACTATTGTATGTTTTGCAAATAGTTCTTTATATGTCAAGAATTTATTCTATTTAAATTCTATTTTTACTAATTTAGAAAAGTTTTTCGGAGCATCAAGTATTATTTCACATTTATAAGATGAGATATGTACAGTATCAGCTACTTGATAAAGTTTACTTATCTTATAAGATGTTACTTCTCCATTTATAAATATCACTTTACTCTCTTGCTCCATAGCTGTATCTATTGGCAAAAATATCTCAACTTTTCCTTTGCTTAAATCTTCTGCTGTATAAAGTAATGTTCCAGCATTTACAAAGTCACCAACTTTTACATTTATATTTGAGATATATCTATTTGTTTCAGTTAATTTCTTTTTAGATACTTTATCATCTAACATAGCTTTTTTTGTAACCAAGTCTAACAGTTGATTTTCTAGATTTAATACTTTTATTTTTTGATTATCTCTGTCCATTTGTGATTTTGATTTAATTCTTTGGAACTTTTTTAGAGTACTTCTCTCTAGTTTTATAATCTCTTTAAAAGTCTTGATTTTACTATTTGTTTGTTTTAACTCTATCTTATCTACTTTGCTATCAAGCTCAACTATTATTGAGTTATTTGCTTTTAAACCATTTATATCATTGTTTACATAAGTGATTTGACCAGATACAGAAGCTTTAATATTGTATGTTTCAAGTGGTTGTAGTTTTGCAAAATATTCATTTGCCACTAGGGATAGGCTTAGTGTGATTATTAAAGTTAAAATTCTCATAGATTTAGTTCCTTTACAGTTGTAAGTATTTCTTTTTTGTATTTTTTAAATTCTATATTTCTATTTTCTTCAAGTTTATATATTATTTTATCTAATTTACTATCAATATTAATAAAAGGAGATAACTTTCTTAAAAGTTCAGCTACACTTTTTGTCTTTTTAATAGTTTGGGCAAGTGTTGATTCAACTACTTTAGATTTTCTATTCCTAAAAAAGATAAATATTGAAGTAACCACTACAGCAAAAATAACTCCTAATATAAAATATAAAATCTTATCTTGAGTATCAGCTTTTACAACTTTTGTAATAATCTTCTCTTTTATAATAGGTGATATAGTTTGCTCTTTTGTTTCTAAAGTTTGAGCAACTATAGGCGTACCAATTACTTTAATATCATATGATTTACTTTGAACAGTTTTTACAGTTTTAGTTTTCTTATCAAAATATTTTAATGTAATAGCAGGGATAGTAAAGTCGTTTTGAGAAACTATTGAGTAGCTCTTTTTATAACTTCCACCATACTTATTATTTTGAATATTATAATCTTTTTTAGAAGGATTATCGTAGATTGTAGCATTTGGAATATTTAAAGTATACTCTTCTAAGTCATCAATATTTCCTCTACCTGTAATAGAAAGCTGTAAAGATACTGCTTCTCCTGCTTTTATAGTTGTTTTATCTATTGTTGTATTTATATTAAACTCTCCAACCAAATAAATATCTTTTGGAAGTGGCTTTATATTTAGTTTTAGACTATTTGAATAAATATTTATAAGCTTACTGGCTCGTCTAAAGTAGTTGTTTGATTGTCTGTTATCTTCTACTGTAGCATCAATTTTAAGTGGTTTTATCTCCAGAGTACCACTTTTCTGAGGGAATAATAAAAAGTTTAATTCTTGAATAATATATTTACTATCTTTTCTTTGTCGTGGTGCAGATAGTTGCTTTGACCAAAAGTTATCAAAAATTGGTTGTGTAAATTTTAAATCATATAAAACTGTATCTTTTCTATATTTAAAAATCATATTAAAAAGTATCTCTTCACCTACATAAGCGTCTTGTATATTTGTTGTTATTTGTAAATCAAATTTATTAGATCTGGTTTTTTTTATTTTTGTTAGAGTAACTACTTTAGATATTGTTTTTTCTATTTTATTATCAACTTTAATATCAAAACTTGGTATTGCAATAGTTGATGTTGGTAATAGTTGATATTGTTTTATGATTTTTGTACTTATCTTACCGTTTACTATATATGTTTGATTTGATGTTCCAATTTCTTGAACTGAAAAATTATCAATCTTTCTAATTTCAGGAAATACAATATTTTGACCATTTGCTGTAATAGTAAAAATCAACGGCTCATCTAAAACAAAACTACTTGGACTATTTAGTACAACTTGAGCATTTAGCAAAATTGGTAAAATTAGTATATATAAATATTTAATCATTTTTTCCTACTTTAATAACTGTTTAGCAAAACTAACAGCCTCTTCACTTATATTTTCACCACTTATCATTCTTGCAATCTCTTTAACTCTATCTTCTTTATCAAGAAGTTTTACTGTAGAAATATTGTTTGACTTCTCAACTAAAAAATGTTGATTTGCTGTAGCACTAAGCTGTGGTTGATGTGAAATAGCAAATATCTGATAATATTTTGATAAATCTTCTAGCACTTTAGCAATACTTTCACTCTCTTTTCCACTTAAATTTGCATCAATTTCATCTAAAAATAATATCCCACCCAAACTACACTCATACTTACTTCGTGCTGTTAAAAGTGCCAGTCTTAGACGATTGAACTCTCCACTACTTATTTTATCTAAATTAGTATTGTTTAGTTTAAAAGTAATATTATCATAACCTGTTTCATCTAACCCTTTTATATCCAAAGTAATTTGTAATCCACTTAGATATAAGTATTGTAAATATTCATTTATACTACTTTCAAGTGTTGAGATATATTTAGCTCTTTTAGATGATAACTCCTTTGCCAAATCTTCCACTAATATAGTAGTTTTACTGATATTTTTCTCTAATATAGCTTTTTCAAAAGATATATTTTCATATCCCTCTAGCTCTTTTTCTTTTTGTGTTTTATATTCTATAGCATTTTCAATAGTACCATACTTTTTTTGCAGTTGCGATAGCTTTTCTAGTCTATCTAATATGTTTTCTATATCATCATCACCATAACTACCCATAGTATCATTAAACTGTTCAAAGGCACTAGTTATCTCATTTATACAGTCATCAAAAAAGTCACTTTTTTTATCAAGTAATTGTAAAGCACTATTTATATGATGAGTATTATTTAAAAATGGTTGACATTTTTCTAAAGCATCTTGTACTTTTTCTTTTTTTGATAAATTGTCTTTTATTAGTTTTAGTTCATCATATTCATTAACTTTTGGGTCAATAGATGCAATCTTTTCAATCTCAAACTTAGCATATTCTATTAAATCTTCTAAATCTTTTTCATCTTGATTTATCTTATTTAGTTTTATTTGTAATTGTTTTAATGATTGATAATTTTCTTTAAAGTTTTCTAGTAAATTTAAAAAAGTATTATCATTTGAAGATGCTAAAAAGTCTAAGAACTCAACTATTTTAGAACTTTGAAAGTCTGATATATCTTTTAGATGTAGATGTTTTGAAAAAGTTTCTCCAAAAAGTTTTAAACTCTTTTTTGCTATTGTTTGATTGTTTAATAAGTTTCGTGTTTTTGATATATTTGTTTGTTTAATTACAAACTCTTCAAAAGGATTGATATCATATTCTTCATTTTTAATATCTAATTTATCAATAGAAACTTCACTTACAGTAGCTTTTGCATCACTATTGCCAAAAAGTGATAAAATTGCACTCATTAAAATTGATTTACCAGTTCCACTAGCTCCCGTAAATACAGTAAGACCAGTTTGAAACTCTAAATCAATCTCTTCAAATGAAAGATAATCTTTTAAATAAAAACGATTTATCAAGTTTGACCCCAATTTAATTTAGTACTTAATATCTCAAAATAATCTTTATTTTGTTCTCTAATAAGTTTTGCTTTGTGTGAAGCAATTTTTATTTTGATAGTTTCATCTTTTGCTATCTCATAAATATCTTGCCCATCTACAATAACAATAGCCCCATCAATATCAGGTGTACTTAATTCAATCTCATAATGTGCAGGAAGAACTAAAGGTCGCTGAGTTAAAGAGTGTGGACAAATAGGAGTAACAATAAAAGCATTTGTAAGTGGATAAACAACAGGTCCACCTGCTGAAAGATTGTAAGCAGTTGAGCCAGTTGGTGTAGATATAATTAAACCATCACCATAATAACTATTTAAAAGTTTACCATCAACTTTTGCAGTAATATTTGTCATATGTGCTACAGCTTTTCTAGTAACTACAATATCATTAAAAGATACTATCTCTTTATCTTGAAGTGTAGTTTTTATCATCATTCTTGTATCTATTTGATATTTATTATTTACAAAATCTTGTAAAAATGACTTTAAATCTTCAGGTAAAATATCAGTAAGAAACCCTAATGTTCCAAGATTGATACCCAATACGGCTTTATCAAATGAAAAACTACGACGAGTAGCAGAGATAAGAGTACCATCACCACCGATGGTTACTAAAAAATCACTTTGATTACATAAAGTATCAAACTCTATACCGTCATCCAATCCTATCATATCAGCACTGTCTTTATTTATAAGAACTTGAATCCCTACATCTTCAAACATCTTTTTAATATCTAAAAAAGTATTTCTTAATTCAGGTGCATTTGGTTTTAGTATAAAACCTGCTATTTTATTTTGCGATAGTAATTGGTTGTTATTTTCTATATTCATAATTTATTATACCTAATTATCGTTTTCTATAACTTAAGCTTTCAAGTAAATGAATTTTTTCTATATCCTTGCTATTATCAAGGTCTGCAATTGTTCTTGCAACTTTCAAAATTTTATTTATTGCTCTAAAAGATAAAGTAAAATTTTCAATTGCAGTATCAAGAATATCTTGTGCCTCTTGATTTAAAATACAATATTTACCTATACTTTTATCATCTAACTTACCATTTAAATCTTCTTGACCTCTTAGCTTTTGTACTATAAAAGCTTGATTTACCTTTGTATGAATCTGTTTGGAAGTTATATCTGAAGTATCATCTTTGGTAATCTCATTCATCACAACATATAAATCTATCCTATCAAGAAAAGGTTCTGATAGTCTATTTTTATATCTTTGGATTTCAACATCACTACATCTACA
>CAYUNC010000076.1:0-6419 GCA_964445915.1 uncultured Arcobacter sp. | reverse complement strand
TACGCTCAAAACTGTGCAATTTGTCACAGAGTAGATATGAGAGGCGGTATGGGAAAAGATTTTAATATCGTCTCTTACAATAGAAAAAAAGCCAATATAGTAAAATACATAAGAACACCCTCAAAAATGTTTAGAGAGTTTGGTTATTCTGCAAACGCAATGCCAAAAATACCTTTGAGCGAAGAAGAGATTAAAGATGTAAGCGAGTATATAGACTCTCTACAGCCATTTAAATCTTGGATGAAAAAATAATTTTCTGAGTATATTAACAGCTAGACTTTGTCATCATTGATGGCTTGCTAAAATAAAATCCTTGCGCATAATCAATTTTAAGCTCTTGTACTTTATCTAAGATAGTGTCTGAATGTACATATTCTGCCACTGTTTCTATCCCCAATTTCTTTGCAAACTCAACTATTGTTTCAACAACAATAAATGAATTAGGATCTTTGTCCATATTTTTGATAAGAGAACCATCTATTTTTATATAATCTATCTTCATTTTTGTCAAATGAGAAAAATTTGAGTATCCACTGCCAAAATCATCAATTGCAATTTTTGCTCCATATCTTCTTACTTCATTGATAAAAGAGTTGACTTTATCAAAATCATCAATAGCATCAGATTCAAGTATCTCGAATGTAACTCTATCGGGAACCTTATAATTTTTTAATTTATTCGTAATAAATTCAAACATATCTTTTTTCACTATATCTTCAATTGATAGATTTATTGTAAATTCACACTCAATTGATTCAAAGTGGGCAAATGATTTCTCAATAATAGTTTTAGTGATAATATGATAGTTTTTTATTTTTTTGGCAATTGGAATAAATATAATTGGAGATACTATTTTTCCCTTCTCATCTATAAGTCTTGCAAGACACTCATACTTGCGTATCTTTAATGTTTTTGTATCAACAATTGCTTGGAAATATGGAATAATTTGAAGATTGCTGACTGCCTCTCTAACAAGAGATGATAAATAGAGATGGTTTGCATAATTCTCTTCAAAATTCATATTATCTTCATATATCCAAAACGGAGTATTTATATCTATGGCATATTTCAGGGCCATATATACCTTTGAAAATATATTTGTATTATCTTGACTTGAGGATGAAGAGAGAGTCAGATTTATATAGATTTTATGCTCGTTATATGGAATCGCAGTATCATTCATTTTTTCATATAAAGAGTGTAAATAGTCTTTAAGATTATAAAAATACATCTTTTTGACTATGACTATTGCAAACTCATCAGTTGAAAGCTTATATACCTTTCCATTTAAATTGGCCTTTAGGTATGCTCCAACTTCTTCAATTACATAATCTGCAGCAAGATAGCCATAAAAATTCTTAATTGTTTGCATGTCATCTATACTTAAAATGATTAAGGAGTACTCATCGGCATCTTCTAAATCATTTCTTAGCTGATAAACATTAGGAAGATTTGTTAAATGGTCAATAAAATAACGATTCAATAGTCTATCTCTATTTTCACTTTCGCTTAATGGAGAATTATTTAAACTTTTATACTTCAGTATGTTACTGCTTGATTCCATTTAGCTTCCAAATATTTACTATTTATAATATGTTATTTTACTAGCAAATTTGGTTCCAATATATAAGAATAAGAAATAAAATTATTTTTAATACAATTGCCTTCAGGTGGGCTATGCAAGGGTTGTTTACTTTTAGTAGAATTATGTTAATATTTATGAAATAGTCTTGACTTTAATATTAATAAACAATGGGATTTCATGAATAAAAATAAAGAAATTTTGCTAAAATTTAATACTCTTACTTATCTATTAACTCTTATCCCTTTTGCTGTTGTATTTTCAGTAATTGTAACTCTACTCCAAAGTTATTGGAATACAGGAGTTTTTTTTGATAGTCACTTATTTGTAGTTGACTTTGTCACTTCACTGATTGTTGCCTCATTTATTGCATTGATTTCTAGCTTTTACATAAAATATTTAAAATCAAATATCTTAACAATGCAAGAAAAAAATATAGAGATGGATAACAGACTAAAAGCTCAAAGTGATTTTTTTGCTAGCATGAGTCATGAAATCAGAACACCAATGAATGCAATCATTGGTATGAGTCAGATTTTAATGGATGATAATGAATTAAGCAAAAGGCAGACTCAAGCCATTGTAACTATTAATAACTCATCAAAAATACTTCTAGAAATAGTAAATGATATTTTAGATTTTTCAAAAATAGAAGCAGGCAAGTTGTCTCTTGAAAACATCCCTTTTAACTTAGATGTAGTTTTAAACTATTTAGCAGATATGACAGGTCTTCAAATCCAAGAGAAAGGTTTGGAGTTAGTCTTTGATATCGATCATAATGTAGAAAAAAAGTTTTATGGAGATCCCCTTAGAGTTTCCCAAATACTACTTAACTTAATAAGTAACTCTATTAAGTTTACAGATAGAGGAGCTATAACCCTTAGTATAAAGACTTTAAACACTACCCAAGAGTCATCTTTTATCCAATTTGAAGTTAAAGACACAGGAATAGGTATCCAAAAAGATAAGCTTAACACCCTTTTTCAAAACTATACACAAGCTGACCGTGATACAAGTAGAAAGTATGGTGGTACAGGGCTAGGTCTATCTATAGCTAAACGATTAACATCTATGATGGATGGTAGTATATGGGCGGAGAGTGAATATGGAAAAGGAACATCTTTTTTTATAAATATTAGGCTTCAAAAAGATCTTATAAATACAAAAAGAAAATATCGTTTTCCATCTGTTGAATTGATGGAGAAAAAAGTACTAGTGATAGAACCAAGGGAAGAGTCGACTGCATCACTTAAAAATATGTTAGATTATTTTCATATTTCAGTCACAACAGCTATCAGCGTAGAGGATGCTCAAAAATATTTAAAAAATCAAAAATTTGATATTCTATTTATAGATGAAGAGCTATATAATCAAAATGGTATTAATGATAAAGAGTTACAAAAGATAACGAAGAAAGTTCTTATTGAGGACTGGATAGATAGTTTTAAAAAGATTGATACTAATGACAATCATATCTACTTAAAAAGACCATTTAATCAGCAAATGCTTTTTGAAATAATTTTAACTCTTCATGGCTATAGCGATGAAGATAAAGTTAAGAAGAGTGATAATTATTCAAAAGAAGATTTAGTTAAATTAGGGCATCATCAGATATTAGTTGCAGAAGACAATATAATCAACCAAAAGGTCATTCAAGGACTCCTGCTAGACACTGATATCAAAGCCATTTGTGTTGATGATGGTCAAAAGCTTATCGATGAATTATATAGTACAACATATGAATACAAAGTCATTCTAATGGATATCAATATGCCAGTTCTCAATGGTTATGAAGCAACTTATAAAATAAGAGAAGATAGTAGATATAGCCATATTAAAATCATTGCTCTCTCTGGTGACAACTCAGATGAAGATATAAAAAAGTCTATCAGTTCTGGTATGCAATATCATTTAGCAAAACCTATAGATGTAAAAGAGTTTTACAGAGTTTTAAGTACATCCTTAAAATAGAAGCTTGTCCTATTTGCTTATTTGATAACCTTGCCCCTTTATATTTAGAACTAAATTTTTTGAGGTTTTACTCCTAACTCTTCTTACAAAAGTTCGAAGTCTCTCAGCACTCACTTTTTCACCTTCCCATAAACAGCTTTTGATTGTCTCATCATCCACAATACTATTCCCATCCTCTTGCTTTTGTATAAGTAGTTGTATAAATTTAATCTCTTTTTTTGAAAGTGAGACAAATCTAGAGTTTTTATATAAGCTTTTTTTAGTTTGATTAAATAAAAAACCATCTGAGAGTTTCATCAATCTACTTCCTAACTTTTCACCAACACTCTCTATATAATCTAAAAGTTCATCAGGGTCAAATGGCTTTATAAAGTACTTTACGACACCGATATCTATGGCATCTAAAAATTTATCACTCTCACTAAACGCACTAAGAATAATTATAGGAATATTTTCATCTACTTTTCTTATCTCTTTTGCCATCTCAAGACCTGTAAGACGTGGCATCATAATATCGGTAATAATAATATCCGGGGAGATACTCAAAAACTTCTCTAGACCCTCTTGACCATCTTTTGCCAAAGAGAAGCTATAAAAGCTATCCCCAATTGCATTTTTTAAAAGAGCTGCCAGTTTATCTTCATCTTCCACCAAAAGAACTTTTAAACCTTTTAAAATTTTATTAGTCATTGAGAGTCTGCTCTATAGGAATTCTTATACTAAACGCAGTGATATTCTTTTTAGATTTAACATCAAGTGAGCCATGCATTCCCTTCTCACAAATCATCTTTGACATAAAAAGGCCTAAACCTGTCCCTTGACTTGCATGTTTAGTTGTAAAATATGGCTCGAAAACTTTATAAACACTCTTCTGTTTAATACCACCAGCATTATCTTGTACCTCTATGAGCACATATCCATCTTCTTCTTTGGCAACTATATTTATCTCTCTTATTAAAATACCATTTTGTATAAAAGCATCGCTAGAGTTTTTAATTAAGTTAATAATTACTTGTGTAAGTTCGTTTGAAATTCCTAATACTTTTATATCTTGTAAATCAGTTTTTATAGATATCATCTCAGCAGTTATAAGTTTTTGCAAAAGTGAAATAGCCTCATTTATACTCTCACTCACACTGAAGAGCTCTTTATCTTTCTCTGGTTTAAAAAAGTTTGTAAAGTCATCGATAGTATTTGACATATTTTTGATGATGTTCTTACTCTCACTATAGAGTTTTCCAACCTCATCTTTGTCATCACTAAACGCAGCTTTTTTCATGTTAAACGCAGTAAGGTTTAGCTCAGTGAGGGGCTGTCTCCACTGATGAGCAATATTTGCAAGCATCTCTCCAAGACTAGCTAAACGAGACTGCCAAAACATAACTTGGCGTTTCTCTTCATTTTTAGCAATCTCTTTTTCAACTCTAGAGTGCAGAGTTTTATTTAACTCCTCAAGCTCTTTTGTTTTCTCTTGAACTCTTTTTTCTAAAGTTGTATTTAACTCTTTAAGCTCAACCTCTCGTCGAAGAAGTTCCTCTTTATAAAAAACCTCTTTTGTGACATCATATCTGATAGCCACAAACTCTACTATATTTTCATCTTCGTCTAAAATAGGAATAATTGTAGTATTTACATAAAAAACAGAACCATCTTTTGCTAAGTTTTTTGCTGTGCTTTTATAAGTCTTTTTAGATTTTATTGTCTCCCATAGAAGTTCAAATACTGCTTCGGGGACATCAGGATGTCGTATAATATTATGATTTTGACCAAGAAGCTCAGCTCTTGAGTAGCCAGAAATTTTACAAAACTCATCATTTACAAAAGTGATAATTCCAGCAACATCAGTTTTGGAGATAATATTGCTTTTTTCAATAGCTTCTTTGTACTGCTTTAACATAATCTATTTTATCATTTTTAATCCCAAATAACACTTACTCCGTACTCTTGATTCAATGTAATATATTTGTTGTAATAAACTTTTTTACCATACTTTTTACTCAGAAGTTCTACCTCTACACTCTCATCTTCAAGTAGTTCCCTCACCTCTTTATATGAGAGCCATTTTCCATACTTAGCTAATGAGTTTTGCCAAATTTTAAAGTCACATGTAGAGTTTTCTGTAAGTTCAAACATCTCACCATCTTCAGTTTTCCACGCTGCGTTTGAACAGGCATAAAGCTTGACCTTTTTACCACTCACCTCTTTATCTCGTACTTCTATATGACCGTCGTCACAGTATGGGCATTTTCCTAAAATCATCACGATACTCTTTTTTATACAATGTTAATATAAAAATCAACCTAGTTTAAAGAATATGACAAACTGCAATATTAATCTGCGTTAAAGATACTTCTTGATTTTAAAAATATTACTATCATATAGAGTGTACATATCCCTACTTCCGAGATTCTACCTTCTTCTTGATAGAGGTTATAATCATAAAATATATAAAAAATTATTGCGATTAAAGTAACCATTCCCATGAGCATTGAGACAAAATATAACTTATCAGAATATAGAAATACAAGCACAAACACATATCCAAGAATTGCTGCAACGGCATGGCCTGTCATATACCAATAGAGTGTTCCCACAAGAAAGAGTAAGATATCCAAAAACATTATTTCGCCCGTAAACATCTGATTTTCATGTTGAGCCATTATGTGTCCTTTTCATTTCTACCACTATTTTAGCTAAATTATTATTCAAAAGAAGAAAAATAATATTTTCGCTAAAATTCCACTTATGAATTCATATATAGAAAAATTTGATAAGGCTATCCAAAATAGCTTTTTTACAAAACTACCATTACAAGAACAAGAGTTTATAAAAGAGAAATCGCTTGAACTGAAGTTTTCGCATCAAG
>CAYUNC010000075.1:0-6464 GCA_964445915.1 uncultured Arcobacter sp. | reverse complement strand
TTTTGTTTATATAACTCTTGAGTAAATTTTAACTCATCTTCAACTTCAAGCCAGATATAAAATGTAGCTTCAGGTATCTTAATACCTAAAATATCTTTTGCTATTTGAAAGTTTTGTTTATAAATATCTCTAAACTCTTGTACATGTTTTTCATCATTCCAAGCTATAGTTGCAGTTTTTTGTAAAGGTAATGGTAAAGCACATCCTACATAAGTACGATACTTCATATATGCTTTTAATATATCTTTATCTCCAGCTATAAATCCACTTCTTAGCCCTGGTGCTGAACTTCTTTTTGAGATACTATTTAGGATTAGAGAGTTTTTAAAACTATTGTTTCCTACAGCAATACAAGCTTCTAATAATGAAACAGGTTTTTTAGTATCATCAAAATATAACTCACTATAACACTCATCATTAATCAAAATAAAGTCAAACTCTAAAGATTTTTTAACCCACTTTTCTAGTTCACTTTGACTAATAGTTGCTGATGTAGGATTGTTTGGAAAGTTTAATATTACTAAATCACATTGTTTTAGTTCATCATCATTAATAGTTGGTATAAAGTTATTTTCTTTTGTCAAATCCAAATGAATAACATTTGCCTTACTTGCAATACTTGCACCTTCATAAATTTGATAAAAAGGATTTGTAAAAGCCATAGTTGGATTTTCTTTTCCAAAAAGATAAAATTGAGGGAAGTTAAAAAGAACTTCTCTTGTCCCAAAAGTAGGTATTATTTCATCTACACTTAGCGTAACATCAAATCTTTTTGAAACAAAGTTAATCATTGCCTCTTTAAGATATATTTCACCAGCACTTTTTGGATACTTATTTAATAAACTTGTAGTCTCTTTTAGCTCATTTTGTATAAATTGTGGTGTTTGAAACTGTGGCTCACCAATAGTTAAACTACTTGGTGCAAAAGATGTATCAGGAGATATATCCTTAAGTAGTGTAGTTAGCTTTTCAAAAGGATATGCTTCAAAAGTTATATTAGACATAATCTTCTCCACCAATAAGGTTATCATCTTCAATAATAGGGATTAATATTTGATTGAAAACTTGTAAATCATATGATAATAAATCACTATCAGTACTAAAAAAGTCAAATCTTCTTTTGTCAAATATCTCTGCTTTTATTGGTAATATTTGTAAAATATTTTGTTCTTTTTTTATCTCTTCCATTGGATTGTTTCCATTTGCAATAATTGCAATGTCTTGATTAAATATCTTAGATAAGTTTTCAAGATGAGATAAAAGAGTATCTTTATCTAAGTCACCAATAGGGTCAATATTAAAAACCTTTAACTTAAGTTTTAGTTGCCCACCAATATCAAAGAAAACAGGAGAAAGTTGCTCATAAATAGTATCATCATTTAACAACAGTGAAATATATTTAATATCTACTAATTTTTCATCTCCAACTTTAAAAATAGGTATTTTGTGTTCTAAAATATTTTTAATAGCTTCTTTATGTTCTAGTAAACTCCGAGTAAATACAAGCAATCCAATATCAAATCTTTTTGTATCTTCTTTTAAAATTGCATGGATACCTTTGTTTGAATAATCAATCTCAACAATTATATTTTCATCATCACTTAGTAACTCTTGAATTTCATCCATAAATATAGCAGTTGTAGGTCGAGTAATTTTAACAATCAAATCTTTGTTTTTCATTTTTTGGTTAAGTATTTTTGCTTTTCTTATTCCATCTAATATTTCATATTCAGTTTGAACATAAAGGTCACAATAAACATAAATATTATGTCCAAATGGCATAGGAAAATGCCCCGCTGTTCTTGATATAGCACCATATACTTGCGTAAGTACTTCTGGTTTCCCTATAACTAAAATAATATCATTTGGTTTTAAAATCAAAGATGGCTTGACTGAAATAAGTTTTTGATTTCTATAAAGTGCAAATATTTTCCAATCTTTTTGTCCAATACTTCCAATATATCTGTAGGCATATGAACTACCAAATGGAATCTTAATTTCCATTATTTCACCTTGTTTTAGTCCAATATTTTGAGCTAATACAGGGATATTTGGAAGTTGTTCTAATAATCCATTTGCTAATATTTCATTTCCACGATAATAATGTATCTTATCATCTCTTACATCTAAACCCCAGCTATCATATACTGTAAAATGGAATTTCTCTCCAAATCTTCTAATATTTTCAATAACACTTAAAGTATCATCTTTACTATTTAGTACGACTAAGGCTTCATTGTGGACAACTTTTTCTAGGACAAGGTTTAGTTTTGATTCGCTTGTAGCATCAAATTTATAAAAAATAAAGTTTGAGGGTTTGTGTTCAGGTAAGATATAATCGTTAGTATAAACAATATCATACACATTACTTCCTGTGTTTGTTTCTACCATACGGTCAAGTAAATTTTTGGCAATAATTCCATCAAGAATAACTAATACATTTTTCATTTAGGCATTATAGCTAAGCAAGGGTAAGAGGTATATTATGTGTGAAAAAGTTGTATTAGTGTTATTTTGCTAATTTATGATAAAATCCTAGATTAAAATTATTTTGGAGATTTATGGCTGAAAATGTAGAAGTAAGAAAGATACCAACAAAAAGCTTTATATATATAGCAGTTATTATGTTGTTAGGTATTTTAGTTATGTTACTTGTAGAATCTGGAAAAGCAACTAAAGCTACCAAAGTCCTGAATCAATTGGGTTATACAAATGTGAAAGATGTAAAAGTATTTAAAAAATCAACATTTTTAAAAGAAGAAACAAATATAAAAGGCTATCAATACTCTTTAAAATTTATAGATTTAGCGACAAATAAACAGTGTCAAGGATTTATAGTAAGAGATTTCAAAGGTGTTGTTGGACAAGATTTAGATTGTAAAAGTATAAAGTAAATAGGAATTAAATGAATTTAAACGAAGATATTAATTTTTCACTTTGGTGTGATTTTATAGAGAGAGATTTTTTAGAAGAAGGCTTTAAAGTATTGCTTGAAAAAAAGCTGATACATGGAGCGACAAGTAACCCTGCAATTTTTCAAAATGCAATATTAAACTCAAGTGCTTATGAACAACAAATTATTATGTTACAAGCAAATGATGATAAAAGAATTTATGAAGAGTTATCAACAACAGATATTAAAAGAGCTGCAAATATTATGAAGCCTTTATATGATGAAAATGATGAAGATGGTTTTATCTCATTAGAAGTTGATCCTAGAATGTGTGATGATACATTTGGAACAGTAGAAGAGGGTGCAAGATTGCACCAACAAATCAACTATGAAAATGTGATGATAAAAATTCCAGCAACAGAAGCTGGATATGTAGCTATGAAAAATTTATCAGCTATGGGAATTGCAGTAAATGCAACTTTGATTTTCTCTCCAGAACAAGCTATAAAATGTGCCCAAGCATTAGATGAAGGTATTAAACAATCTGGAAAAAATACAAAAGCAGTAATCTCTATTTTTGTAAGTAGATTTGATAGACTTCTTGATAATAAGATGGTGGCTTCTGGACTTGAAGATAGTAAAGTAGGTATTGTAAATGCTACAAAATGTTATCATGAGATTGAAAAATTTGAAAATAAAAATATAAGAACTTTATTTGCAAGTACTGGTGTAAAAGGCGATAACTTAGTGCCTAGCTATTATATTGATGAATTAATCTTTCCAAATAGTATAAATACAGCTCCATTAGAAGCAATTAAAGCTTGGGAAGAAGATGGTAAAAAAGAACCAGCAGATATTTTATCTGAACTTGAATGTGATGAATTTTTTCAAGTAATTGAAGAAAAAGGTATTGATATTAACGAAGCTTATGAAAGTTTACTTAAAGATGGTTTGAGTGCTTTTAAGGTATCATTTGATGAATTATTAAATAAAGTTAGATTATAGAAGATAAAAAGGACTAATTATGGTAGAAAAAGAGGGGTCTATGTTGACAGTAAGAAAAGATATTAAAGTTTTTGATTGTACTATTAGAGATGGTGGTTTAGTTAATAACTTCCATTTTAAAGATGATTTTGTAAAAGCTGTTTATAATACTTGTGTAGCTGCTGGTGTTGACTATATTGAAATTGGAAAAAATAATTCAAAAACACTTATGTGTGATAAAGAGTTTGGTGCTTGGAACTTTTGTGATGAGGCTGATATTAGAAGAATAGTTGGTGACAACGATACTAATACAAAAATTGCAGTTATGTCTGATATTGGTAGAACTGTAAATAGTGAATTGTTACCAAAAGATGAATCTGTAGTTGATATGATTAGAATAGCTACATATATTCATCAAATCCCAGCAGCTATTGAACTTCTTGAAGAAGCTCATGCTAAAGGTTATGAAACAACAGTAAATCTTATGGCAGTTGCAAAATGTTTTGATACTGAACTTGATGAAGCATTAGAGATGTTAAGTAAAACAAATGTTGATGTTATATACATAGCAGATACTTTTGGTTCATTTTATCCAGAAGAGATAAATAAACTTACAAAAAAATATGTAAAAATAGCAAGAGCAAATGGTAAACAAGTTGGTATCCATGCACATAATAATATTCAATTAGCATTTGCTAATACTATTGAATCTATGATGTATGGTACAAGTTATCTTGATGTTACTATTTCAGGACTTGGACGAGGTGCTGGAAACTGTGCTATGGAACTTTTAATAGGTTTCTTAAAAAATCCAAAATATAAACTTTTACCAGTATTAGAATGTATTGAAGAATATATTGTACCACTTGAAAAAGAATTAGATTGGGGATATAGTATTCCATATATGATTACAGGTCAATTAGTTGAACATCCAAGAAGTGCTATGAAAGCAAGAGATGAAAAAGATACTAAATATACTGCATTTTATAAAGGTCTAATGGATCTTAATAGTTAGAAAAACTATTAATTAATAAAAAAGCTCTTCTTTTAGAAGGGCTTTTTTTATGTTCTTCATCTGCTTGTGTTTATCTGTACACCATAAAGGTGCTAGCAAACTCTTATCACTAATACCTGCTGTAATTCGTGAGATAGATACTTCATCAGGCAACATCTTGATAGACTTTACTAAAGTATCTATATAAAGCTCTTCGCTTATTGGTACAAACTTTCCATTTTTGTAATCACTTGTAAGAATTGTATTTTCAACTACATAAAGTGGATGAAATTTAATAGAATCAATACCTAGCTTCAAAGTCTCTTCAACACCTTTTAGCATCATCTCTTGTGTTTCGTTTGGAAGTCCAAATATCATATGTCCACAAACCAAAATATTTCTCTTTTTTGTTTTTTGAATCCACTCAACTATATTGGCATAATCGTGACCACGATTTATCTTTTCTAAAGTAACATCATATATCGACTGGATACCATACTCTATCCATATCTCTTTTGTTTGATTTAGTTCTTCTAAATAGTCCAAAGTCTCATCAGTAATACAATCAGTTCTTGTACCAATGCTCAATCCAATAACATTATCAAAGCTCAAAGCTTCATCATATAGAGCTTTTAAAGTATCTAATGGAGCATAAGTATTTGTAAATGACTGAAAATACACAATAAACTTTTTAGCACCAAATTTATTCTCTAAAGTGTTTTTTGTTATATCAAATTGTGTTTTCAATTCTAAAAGTTGTTTTTCCAAATATGGATTTTCTTTACTTGTAAGATTTAATTTAAATTTTGATTTATCTACTAAGTTTGGAGAGAAAGATTCATTTTCGCAAAAAGTACAACCACCTTTCGCAATAGTTCCATCTATATTAGGACAAGTAAAACCAGAGATACTAATAGGTATCTTATAGACTTTTTCCCCATATTTATTTCGCCAATATCTTCCTATAGTATTTAATTGTTTAACTTTTTTGTACAAAATAATCGCCATCAAAACTAACCATAGAATAATTTCTATCTCTACCCAATGCATCTTTTAAATTATCGATTGAAAGGTATTCTAAACTATCAGCTTCAATATAGTCTTTAACTTCATCTTTTGTTTTCATAGCATTGATTAACTCTTCTTTTGTAGGTGTATCAATCCCATAAAAACAAGGATATTGAATCATAGGACTAGCAACTCTAAAATGTACTTCAGCAGCTCCTGCATCTTTTAGCATCTTAACAATTCTTTTACTAGTAGTTCCTCTTACAACACTATCATCAATAACTACAAGTTTTTTTCCAGCAATCAAAGATTTCATAGGGCTTAGTTTCATTTTAACTTTCATATTTCTCATAGCTTGAGTTGGTTCGATAAAAGTTCTTCCAATATAATGGTTTCGTATAATTCCAAGTTCAAATGGAATGCCTGATTCTTTAGCATAACCTAAAGCAGATGGTACTCCACTATCAGGCACTGGTATTACCATATCAAATTTTTCACTAGCATTTTTATCATTTGAAGCTAAAACTTTACCCATAGCTTCTCTTGTAGCATATACATTTTTACCATCTATATCACTATCTGGTC